>NZ_CANRNX010000051.1 GCF_947632075.1 uncultured Flavobacterium sp. | reverse complement strand
GTCACGCATGGGGTCGCGGGTTCGAGTCCCGTCCAGACCGCCAAGTTTTAAATCCCTTTCATTTGAAAGGGATTTTTTTTTACATTAGTGTTTTTAAAACCATACTTTCCTGTTTTGGAATATTTCTCATTTAGTTATTAAATAATATTGATATGAAATTTTTGACTCTATTTTTGTTTCTTGTTTTTCTGAATACATTTAATGTATATGCTCAAGAAAATGAAGTTGTGTTAACTCCAGAATTTAAAGCAGAACCAGTTGGTGGTATGCAAAATTTTTATATGACATTTACAAGAAAATTTAATGCGCCAAAAATTCCTGTTAATCAAAATGAAATTAAGGTAAAATTGAATTTTATTATAGAAATTGATTGATCATTATCTGAAGTTAATATTGAGGGCGAAACGGAAGAAATTCGTAATGAAATACTTCGTGTGATGAAATTAATCCCAGAATGGAAACCTGCATTTAATGAGGGAGAGTCAGTGCGATCGAAATTTATCATGCCAATTTCGATTAAAGTTACAAAAGGTAATCAATCTAAAAAACAAAAGCTTTCTATATAGAAAGCTTTTATTTTAAAACCAAATATTCCAATTTACAATTACTTCTTTAATATAAAATCCTAAAAAAGCCATACATATTACAAACTTCATAAATGTTGAAGCAACGAAACCAATGAAAGAACCTGTTGCGGCTTTTAAGGCTCTTTTTGAATCTTGTGCGTTATAAATTAATTCACCTATAAGTGCACCAACAAAAGGGCCTAAAATGAAGCCAAATGGAATTGGAAAAATAATTCCAATAATTAGTCCAATGTTGGTTCCCCAAACACCATATTTACTTCCGCCAAACCGCTTGGTTCCTTGTGCAGGAATTATAAAATCTAGAATACTGACTATAATTGTTAAAATTAATGTGATTCCGAGAATCCAATAATTCATTTCAATTCCTTTGATAAAATATAAAATTAAAAGACCAAGCCAGCTTAGTGGTGGACCTGGCAAAACGGGCATAAAGCTTCCGATCAATCCTCCCATTATCAATATGAAACTTAAAATTAGTAATACATATTCCATAAAAAATTCATATTTTTGAACTTAAATTTACGTTTTATTTCTTTATGAAGTTTCGAATTAGTTTATCATTTTTTCTTTTATCTATGATTTCCTGCGTTTCAGACAAAACTGTTCCTGATCCGCAAGAATTGTTGCGTAAAGAATTACATACGATTGATTGGACTAAAGTTGATGAATATCCTTCTGTTTCAGCTTGTGATTCGTTAGTAGATAAAGAAGAAAATAAAATATGTTTTTTCAATTCTGTTACAAAAGAATTCAAAGAGAAAATGCTTCAAGATACTTTGGTAACTCAAATTAAAGGATTGAATGAAATGAATATTTTAGTGACCGTTACAAAAGATGCTGAGGTTTTATTTGAATGTGCACCTGAAGATTCTGTACGTTATAATGTAAGTTATTTAAATTCGTTGGTAAAGAATAAAAACGAAAATTTCACTAAAATTCATCCGGCTTTAAAACGCGGAATACCTGTAACTACAAAATTTGTTTTACCAATTACGCTTCAATAGTTTTATTTGGTTTGTAGAATAGCACAAATAAGCTTCCGATACTAATTGGAATAACCAAATTCAGCATCCAAATTAAAGTTGCTACTATAGCAATTACCCATTCGTTTACTCCAAATAATCCGAATAAGAAAATAGCAACACTTCCTTTTAAGGCAAAATCTATAATCTGGAAATTTGGTAAAGAAGAAGCTAATAAATAAACTGCAGAAACAACTCCAAGTAGTACAAAATAAGGAATTTCTACATCGAATAATTTATATAAAAAATAGTATTGATTCATTAAAACAAAATAACGGCAAAATGCTAAAATCAAGTTTTTACGATGAATTCTTTTTGGAATTTCACCAATGTATTTAAAAATAGATTGTAATGAAAATCCTTTAATCTGAATATTTTTGATACTTAGAATGATGAAAACAGCCGCAGCTAAAATCAAAAATAAATACAAGAAATAAATATCGGGCATGAAATTATGTAAATGATTGATGTAAAAAACACCAATCAATCCGAATGAAATGGCATAAATAACCTGAACTCCATTACAAATCATATTTAAAAGAACCACTTTTCCTGCTTCTTCCTTTTTGTAGAATAAAACTTTTCCTGCGTATTCACCAATTCCGTTTGGTGTGAAAATTCCCAAAGTAATGGCACTTAAAACCTGCTTGGTTGATTCCCAAATCGATATTTTTTCAATAACCTGAATTAAATTTCTCCACTTCAAAATCTCGATAAATCGATTTAAGAAGGTTAACAACAAAATAATAAAAATATACAAATACGCATATCTTCCTTGTAAGCTATCTTTTAAAATATCTAAATTCAAAGGTTTTTCAGCTAACTGATTTTTAACAAAATAAAACGCCAAACCAATAATGGCAAGTTTAATAATTAATGTTAAGAATTGCTTAGCTTTGTTGTTGAGAATTTTCATACTACAAAGAAACAAATTTCCTTTAAGGTAAGAAACAATTTAACGCATCGAAATTGAGTACAGAACGCATTATATTAGGAATTGATCCCGGAACAACCATTATGGGATTCGGATTGATAAAAGTGGTTAAAAACAAAATGGAATTTATTCAGTTAAACGAATTACAACTGAATAAAATGGACGATCATTATATGAAATTACGCCGTATTTTTGAACGTACCATTGAGTTGATTGACACGCATCATCCGGATGAAATTGCTATTGAAGCTCCTTTTTTTGGTAAAAATGTACAATCGATGCTAAAGTTAGGAAGAGCCCAAGGTGTTGCTATGGCAGCTGGTTTGTCTCGTGATATTCCAATTACCGAATACGAACCTAAGAAGATTAAGATGGCTATAACCGGAAATGGAAACGCATCAAAAGAGCAAGTTGCTAAAATGTTACAGCAATTGTTAAGCTTGAAAGAATTACCTAAAAATCTCGATTCTACCGATGGATTGGCGGCAGCTGTTTGTCATTTTTTTAATTCAGGAAAAACTGTTGTCGGAAAATCATATTCTGGTTGGGAATCATTCGTTAATCAAAATCAAGAGCGTGTAACCAAAAAATAATGGCAGGTATTTACATTCATATTCCGTTCTGCAAACAAGCTTGTCATTACTGCGATTTTCATTTTTCTACAACGATGAAGAAGAAAGATGAAATGATTGCAGCTTTGATTCACGAAATTCATTTGCGTAAAGAAGAAATTAAGGAATCGGTTGAAACTATTTATTTCGGTGGTGGAACTCCAAGTGTGCTTTCGAATGCTGAAATTGATCAGATTTTAGAGACTATTTTTTCTTCATTCGAAGTTGTTGAAAATCCAGAAATTACTTTGGAAGCAAATCCTGATGATTTAACTACAGGGCGAATTGCCGAATTATCGAAATCAAAAATCAACCGATTAAGTATTGGAATTCAATCTTTTTATGAAGATGATTTAAAGTTGATGAATCGTGCGCATAATGCAGACGAAGCCTTACATTGTTTGAAAGCGGCAACGCAATATTTCGATAATATTTCGATTGATTTAATTTACGGAATGCCGAATATGAGTTTAGAAAATTGGCGTTCAAACGTAAATATAGCTTTGAGTTTAAACATTCCGCATATTTCGAGTTATGCCTTAACGGTTGAACCTAAAACCGCTTTGGCAACTTTAATAAAAAAAGGAAAAATCGCAAATACAGATGACGGTTTGGCTCACGAACATTTTTTAGCTTTGGTTGAAATGCTTGAAAATGCTGGATTTATACATTACGAATTATCTAATTTTGGAAAGCCCGAGTATTTCTCTAAAAACAATTCGGCTTATTGGTTAGGAAAAAAATATGTTGGAATTGGGCCATCAGCACATAGTTTTGATGGTGAAAATCGTTCGTGGAATATTGCTAATAATTCAATCTATATTCAGAAAATTCAAGAAAACGAATTACCTAACGAAGTAGAAACCTTAAGTATTCAAGATCGATATAACGAATATGTAATGACGGGTTTACGAACCATTTGGGGTGTTTCGTTGCAAAAAATCGAAAACGATTTCGGAATTTCTTATCTAAATTATCTTTTAGAAAATGCTACTTATTTCATTCAAAAAGAACAATTAATTATAGAAAATAACGTTTTAAAAACAACCTTAAAGGGGCAGTTTTTCTGTGATGGAATTGCTTCTGAGTTGTTTTGGGTGGAATAATTATTTGAGTTTAACCACAGATGCACGGGTTTTTTGTCATTCAAACTTATTTTGGAAATTTCCATTGTTATGCAAAGCTGTACTTCGACAAACCCAGTAACAAGTTCAGCTTGACAAATATTTATTTCTGTCATTCCGTGCTCGACACGGAATCTCATTATTATTTGAAATTTATTTGTTATTCTGAATGTAACGAAGTGTAGTGAAAAGCCTTTCAAGATTCCTCCAAATGTCGGAATGACAAAGGTGATTCAATCTTACAATGATAAACTAGTGAGAAGCTGAAACAAGTTCAGCTTGACAAATATTTATTTCTGTCATTCCGTGCTTGAAACGGACTCGAGCTTGCGAACAGACGAAGTAATCTCATTATTCATTGCAAAACATGTGCAATTCTGTACTTCGACCAGCTCAGTAATCTGCTCAACTTGTAAATTTTTTTTTAATTAAAAACGTTGCGTATTCATTGGCTCTGGTCTATAATATAAATCGTTGGCAGGTTTTGGTTTTTCTTTTTTTCTGTTCGGATCTAAAAGTTTCTTGTAATCGATTCCTTGTTTTAATCTTTTAGTATCTTTTGTCTCCCATTCATATATTTTTTCTGTTAGTATTTGTCTTTTCTTCTGAATTTTTTTCTCAGTAGGAATTTCATCCATATAGAGTATTCCTTGGTCTTTCATTTGATTATTGAACTCAGTATTAAAATAATATTGAAAATTATCTTTGAACTCAACTTCTTCTTCAATACTCTTTATAACAATTTCTTTAGGTTTTTCAATAAGTTGATTATTCTCACAAGGATAACAAACAATATTAGCAGTAAAAATAATGTCATTATCTAAATGAGTGATAGATTCGAGAATTAGTCCTGGAAGCCCAAATAATTTATGCGGACCATAAGGTAGAGGAATTTCATCTGTATACCAAACGGTATATTTTGTACCTCTAAAAGTAGTAGTTGCCTTTTTAGTTTTATAGCCAGCGATAATTTTTGTTTCATTAATTAGGTTCCATTGAATTTCTACCCAATTATCATTTACAACATATGGTGGAAAAATTGCTAATTTAAATTCGTTATAATTTATTTCTTTCGTTTTGAAATTCCTATAAATCATTTTTCCTTTTTCTGATGATGTTGCCGCTACTAAAGCTACGTTTTTTGAATCATTTTTTATCTCACCTATTTTTGATTCTTTATCCATACCAAATTTTCCAAGAACGAATAAACTTTCATTATTGTTAAAATTCAATATGGCATTATGGAGTATTTTTTTATCATAAAAAGGCGATTCCCTTTTTATGTAAATGTACTCTACGTATCCATTTTGAGCTAATGTACTTAAATATAAAAAAAAGAAAACTAGGATATATTTTTTTTTTAATAAATGACATTGTATAAATATGATGTTAATATTGTTAAAAGTACAGATTAAGAATATAAAAAAAACCTGTACTTTTATTGTGTAAAATTTTTAAAAATACATTTTGACAATTCGATATAATATACTTTCTATTGTGTCATTTGTATACCATCTAAACATTCGACCATATTCATGCGCCCAATGATCGGGTGCATATTCAATAAATATATCTAATCTAAAAGTACCTCCGTAAGTTGCGTTATTTTGATTTGTGTTTGACAAATCTTTAATAATTGTATTAATTTCATTTTTAGAAAGTGTTTTTTCAAACTCTAATGTTTCAATCACTGTTCCTTTCTCATCGGAAAACTGTAATCTAGTTTGTGCATTTACAGCTGTATTTATCCCAAATACCAGCATGAATAATAAAATGAATTTTTTCATGATTCGTTTTTAATTAAATTGTTAATAAAAATTTATAAGTGATCGATCAATTCAAACTTATAAAAAAAAAAAACAATCTACAAAATTTTATTTGTTAATTTTGTTAAAAAAATATTTTATTTACATTTTAAACTGATAATTTTATTAGAAATATAAATTATTTTATTGTTTTATGATTATTTATAATTTATTAAGTAGTTGTTTTTTCTTAATTTTTCGTAATTCACAGATTTAATTTTTTTAAAATTTCTTTTTTTAGTCCAAAAAAGTAGTGTAGATTCAATGAGTTTTTATTGTAAAATAGATCTTAATTTAATTTTGAAATTTTGTTTCTAATAAAAGCTGAACAAGTTTAAAGAGAGAAAATGTTTATATTTTATCAGTAAATCTGTAGTATAATGATAATTTGTTTTTTCTTATATTTATCTGCGCATCTGTGGCTAAATAACAAACAATGGAAACAACTATTCAACACAACAACAAAACTTACGAAATAGATTTATCTAAACCTTTAGATATTTCGTTACCGATACAAAATAACGAACAAAATACAATTGCTTGGTATTTAGATAAACCTGAAATTAATCCGGTGGTAATGGGTGATTTTGTAGGAAGTGTTTCTTCAGGAAAATCGTCAACGAATTTTAATAACATATTGTTCAATCCACACGGACACGGAACGCATACCGAATGTTTAGGTCATATCACCAAAGATTTTTATTCAATCAATCAAACTTTAAAACAATTCTTTTTTATTGCTGAATTGATTTCAGTTGAACCGCAACCTTTTGGATCGGATTTTATTATTACAAAAAATCAAATTGAAAAAGCTTTAAGTGCTAAAACGTCAGAAGCTTTGGTTATTCGTACGATACCAAATAGTTCTGATAAAAAACATAAGAATTATTCTAATTCGAATCCGCCGTATTTAACCGAAGAAGCTGCGATTTATATTAGGGAAATAGGAGTGAAGCATTTATTAATTGATTTACCAAGTGTTGATAAAGAAGTTGATGAAGGAATGTTACTTGCACATAAAGCTTTTTGGAATGTAAAAAACACACAAGTTGTTAATAACGATGCGCGTTTTGATTGTACCATTACCGAGTTTATTTTTGTTTCAGACGAAATTAAAGACGGTTCTTACGTTATTAATATGCAAATTGTTTCGTTTGAGAATGATGCATCACCAAGTAAACCTATTTTATATCAAATATCTTAGCTTATGCAACTGGATCAATTTTATGAATTTTGTTTGAATTTAAAAGGAACAACCGAACATTTTCCGTTCGATGAGGATACGTTGGCTTTTAAAGTCGGTGGTAAAATGTATGCGCTTGCATCGCTTTCTGAGTGGGAAAATGGAACACCGAAAGTAAATCTTAAATGCGATCCTGATCGTGCTGTAGAATTACGAGAAAGCTATTCAGGAATTGAAGCAGGTTACCACATGAATAAAAAACATTGGAATACGGTAAAAATTCATGAAGATGTGCCGATGGTTTTACTTCATGAATTAATACAGCATTCGTATGATTTGGTTTTTAAAAGTTTATCGAAGAAAGTACAAGGTGAAATCTTAATATAATTTTTTGGTACAATTCGTTTTAAATTGTAATTTTAATTTAGTGAACTCGTTACAATATTGAGTTTCATGATTAAATTAAAAATGTATGTTAGATAATCTAAAGAAAATATTAAACGAAGATCAAGATCCAAAAGCAATAGAAAAAATTTCTGAGAAATTAGATAATTTATTAATGCAAGGAGAGGAAGTTGGTTATATTGGAGTTCAGAAAAAACCTGCTTTGACTGTTTTTCCGGATAGTATTGTAATGACTAATAAGCGTATTATTATTTGTAAACCTAAAAATTTAGGATTGTCAATGAGTTTTACAGATTATGATTGGAATGAAATTGTTGCGCCAATGGTAAAAGAAAACTTGTTAGGTTCTGAATTTTCTTTTGTTACGAAAACTGATATTACAGAAACTATTGATTATATTCCAAAAAATCAAGCGCGTAAACTTTATACTTTTGCTAAAGAACAGTTAGAAATAGCTAAGCGATCATCTGCTTTTTCTAAATTTGAAAGTCATATTGAAGAAGCTGAAATTGTACCAGATTTATTACCTGTTGAAACTGTTGAAGTTGAAGAGGTAACTGATTTTTCTAATTTTATTGAACAACCTAGGCAACTTGTTGAATCTACTGATTTTAAGGAAGAAGTTACAGAAGTGATTTCTCAAAATGAAATCATTTCTAAAGAGAATAAATCGTTAGATCAATTAAGTAAAGAAGAGCTTTTTGAAAAACTGCAGAATTATAAAAAACTTTTAGATAACGGTTTAATTCTTCAAGGTGAATATGATGCTTTGAAAAATGAAGTAATAAAATATTTGTAATAATAAAACCTGCTTTAAGCAGGTTTTATTTATTTATATTAATAGTAATAGGTAAACTCATTTTTGTTTTAACTTTTTTACCATTTGCGATTGCTGGTTCCCATGGATTACATTTAGATAATGCTCTTTTTACGGATTTGTTTAAATGTAAATCTTTTTCACCATTCACAAAGGTTTCAATGTCTTCAAATTTTCCTTCTTCATTAATTACAAATTCAATTATATATTGAAATTTATTTGAAGTGTTGTTTTCTCCAGTATCATAAGCTCCTTTTTTATAGTAATATCTTTCCCAAAAATCTTTTGGATAAACCATATATGAGTTAAATTCGTGAAAAAACGCTCGATGTCCAATTTCTTGTTGTCTTCTTCTTTCAATTTCGTTTTCTTGAATTTCTTTTTCAGACAACCTTAAATTTAAAACAAGCGGTAATGAATTGTATGAAGAAATATTTTCACCGTTATTTTTTGCAGGAATCCAATCAGAAAGCAAATTAAAGGTTTTTGATATTTCTGAAGTTATATTATGTTTATCATTTAAAACCTTTACGTTACTTACTTTTCCAGTTTCATCCACTTGAAATGAAATTAAAACTTTTATTTTATCTTGGTTTATTTCTGAAATTTTTTCATCAGATAATGATAATAATTTAGCAAACTCTAGTTTAAAATTTTCAATGCCGTGTTGAGGTTGAGCTTTGGAAATTAAAGTTTCACTAGAAGTTGAACGATCTTGTTCTTGAGCTAAAGTGTTTAACGAAATAAACAACGTTAATACGAAACTGATTATTATTTTTTTCATTATTTCTCAAAATTAATATCCATTTGAACAATAGAACGTACTGGCTTATTATCTTTTAAAGCAGGCTTCCATCCAGAACATTTTTTTAAAGCTTCAGCAATTTGTTCGCTACAAACGAAAGGTTTTTCAGAAAGTAATTCTATTTTATTCACAGAGCCATTTTTTTCGACAATAAAACGTAATTGCACTTCGTTTTTTTCTTTTTTACTGATTTTAATTTTACAGTTTATGTTCTCTGAAATGTATTTGCTGAAGTTTTCGTAACCTCCATGGTAAGTAGCTAATTGATCTACTTTGAAATGAATACGATTGTCGCTATTTTGGGAAAAAGCTAAAGTAGTGATTAGTAAAAAAAGTGTTGTTAAAAGTGGTTTCATGGTGTTGTTAAAAGTGGTTTCATGGTTTTTTTAACAAAAATAACAATAAATTTCGATTGATGAATGTTGATATTTTTTTAATAAGATTTTTATGATAAAAATAAGTGAGTAGTGATATGTTGTATTTTTGTAAAAAGTACTTTCAAATTGAAAACCTTTATTTATAAGAACACTCAAATTAGTTATTCGGCATCTGGTAAAGGTGCTGCTTTAGTTTTTTTACATGGTTTTTTGGAAAATAAAAACATGTGGAATTCTTATGTAAATTTTTTCGAATCAAAATACCGTGTAATTACAATTGATTTGTTTGGTCATGGTAGTTCTGAATGTTTTGGATATGTGCACACTATGGAAGATCAGGCTGATATGGTTCATGCACTTTTATCTGATTTACGTATTCGAAAAGCAACTTTAATTGGGCATTCAATGGGAGGTTATGTTGCTTTGGCTTTTGGTGAATTGTACCCAGATCAGGTTAAAAGTTTGGTGCTTGTAAATTCATCTTCTCGTGCAGATTCTCCTGAACGTAAGCAAAATAGAGATCGTGCAATTCAGGTTGTAAAAAAGAATGCCAAAACGTTTGTTTCTATGGCAATTAATAATTTGTTTACTGATGAAGCTCGTGAACAGTTTCAAGATCAAATTGATGTTATTAGAGAAGAAGCGCTTCAAACATCTGTTCAAGGAATTGTTGCTTCTTTAGAAGGAATGAAGGTTAGAAATGATAGAGAAGTATTGTTGCATTTTGGTCCGTATTCAAAACTTGTAGTTACCGGAAATCAGGATATAATTGCTTCTGAAAAGGAAATTTTAGATGAAACAAAAGACGCCGAAGTAACCACACATATTTTAAATTGCGGTCACATGGCGCCTTTAGAGAAGGAATCTGAATTGATTCAGGTATTACATTCGTTTCTTAAGAAAAAATAAACTAAGCTTCGGCTTCAACAAACGCTAATTCAGGATTTAGAATTTCTAATATTAACTGAATTAGCTCTTCTTTAAATTGTTCGATAATTGATTGGTCTATGATGTCAATTACTTTTTTGTCTTCTTTTAAATTGAATAATAAATAGCCATCTTTTCTGTTTTTAAACGAATAAATTGCTACTTGTAATTCTTGGTCTTTAATGTGGTCTTGATACATTAAAGCATATCCCAATAACTGAATTACTTTTTCGTATTTTAAATCTTTAGTTAAACCTTCAAAACTACTAATGCTAACATTGTATTTGTCTACTTTTCCGGTTTTGTAATCAATAATTCTAACAACATTATTACGAATTTCGATTCTATCCACAATTCCCGATATTTTCACCGGATAAGGTAATCTATCATCTTGAATTTCGTAAGATAAACGCTGCTCTAATCCTAATATTTTTAAAGCTGTACCGTTTTCAATAGCAGCTTTTTCCATCTGTAAAAAATGAAAAATATTTCGTTTTGCAACTTCAAACGCTAATAAATTTTTTCCGAGTTTATCTGTGTTGTTCGAATACACTTCGTTAAACTGTTTGGTGATTTCTAAGTTTGCGTTTTCAATCATCCAATTGAAATTTTCTACCGTTAAAAACTTATTCAAAAAAGGTTTATAAAGTTCTTCTAATGAATTGTGAATAATGGTTCCTAAAGTGTTTAGAGCAACATTTTCTTCAACTTCATCAACTTCATTGATTCCTAATACACGCTGAAAATAAAACTGCATTGGATTTCTTAAATAATTTGAAAGGGCAGAAGGTGAGAAACCTTTATCCGTTGCAATCTTTTTAAGTTTTTCTTTAAGTTGGTCTGATTTTTCAACACTTAATTTTTCGTATGCTTTATCTGGAATTAAGGCAAAATAATTCTCGTTTGTAACGTTGTGTTTTTTACGTTTATCTAACTCAATTTGTGTTATAAAACGGCTTTTTTCTCCAGCGTCAATTCCTTCAGAATCTGTGTTGTGAAGTAAATAAATATTTTTAGCTCTTAGTAACAAATGGTAAAAGTGGTAGCTGTAAATAGCATCTTTTTCTTTAAATGTTGGTAGACCTAATTCTAATTTTACATCAAATGGAATGAATGAATTGTTACTTTTTCCTGCAGGGAATTTCCCTTCGTTTAATGAAGTGATAATAACTGTTTCGAAATCTAAAACACGACTTTCTAAAACTCCCATTATTTGTAATCCAGATAATGGTTCTCCTTCAAAAGAAACTTCTGCAAACTCAATAATTTGTTTGTAAACATTGAAAAGTTGTTCAGGTGAAGAAATGCTATTGTATTTAATTACATAGTTTTTTAACTGATTTATAGCTTTGTAAATTGCATATAAAAAGGTTAACGAAAGCTTGTCTTCTTTTTCGTTTAAGTTTGATTTTATTAGTAAAAGTATTTTTTGTAATCTATCTGTGATTTCTAAAACGCTATTGTCCAATTTTTCTGTAATTATAGAAAAAAGTTCGTTTGGGTTTTCTTGTAAATTTTCTAATGTATGATTAGCGAAGAAAGTTAAATTGTTTTTGTTTATTTTTTCTACAACTTTATAGCTGTGAATCATACTTTCAATTAATGGATGCGATAGTACTTCGGTTACATCTTTATGGTAGAAAGTATAACTTTTTTTATTTCGATTTAACGCATTTATATGCATTTTAAACCATTTTTGTATGAAAATCTGAACCGGATTAGATTTACTATCGTAACCCATCGTGATATTTAAACTTTTTACTTCTTCAGGTAAAGAATATAAAACCGGAATCAATAAGTTTTCTTCACTTAAAACAATAGCAACATTGGTTAAATCGGTTCTAGTTTTACTTATTTCTTCAATGATTTTACCTATAATTTTTGCTTGTCCAACAGATTTTGGAGTACTAATTATCTGAATGTTTTTTTCTTGATTGAATTCATCTACAATCCATTCAAACGGATGTGTGTTGTAGTAACCCCAATTTCCTTTTATTCTTCTAGCAAATAATCCAGCGTCATGATATGGATCGTTTATGATTGATTGGTCAATATCCCAAAAAACTTTTGCAGAATTATTCTTTAATAGTTCTTGAAATATTTTTTCTTCTGCCTGGTTTAAAGCATTAAAACCAGCAAAATATATTTTTTGATTACCAATTTCTTTTATGTAATTACTAAGGTTTTTAACTGCTTCTCTGTAAATTAAACCTTGATATCCTTTTTTTCCGTTGATTAAATATTCATATAAATTGGAATAGTAAATAGGAATCATTTCCCAGAAATTTAAATACTTCTGAATCATTGGAGTTCTATTTTCTATATCTACAGCCCAGTGTTTAATATCTTCTATATCTTTTAAATAAGAAAAAACATGATTTGGATTTAATAAATATCGATCTATTTCATTAAAATCACCTAAAAGCATTTTAGCCCAATTTGAAAAAGTTTCGAAATCTTGGGTGTTTTCAGCCGGAGTTAAGGTTTTGTATACTTCGTAAAAACAAAACAACAGTTCAATATTATCAATAGATTTTATTTGGGCAATTTCATAGATAAATTCTTCTATGCTAATAATGTTTGGAGCAAAGAATGTTCTATTTGTTTGGTTTTTTAGTTTTTCAATTAAGAATACACGTGCACGTTTATTAGGAAGCACTAAGGTTAGATTTTCAAAATTATTTGGAAAATCTTGTGTTATTTGTTGTGCGATTTTATCTAAAAATGAGTTTGTGTTCATTGTTTAAAGTCTTAGTGCTTAAATTGTTCTGAAAAATATTGTGTATTTAATACGTTTCAGTAAGTTATAAAAAAAAATCAGAACAGAGCTTTCTCTGTTCTGATTTAATATTTAGAAACAATTATTTAATTATTTTCTTTTTTTAGATGATTTCTTAGCACCTGGAAGATCATTCTTTTTCATGATTTTGAATTCATCACCTGAAATAGTTCTTACAATTACTTTTCTATCTTTTTGTCTTTCTTCGTTAGAAGCTGAAGCTGGTACTGTAGCATCTTGACTTCCAATTCCGATAGATTTTAATACTTCAGGGTTAACTCCTCTTTCTTCTAAAGCTTTTACAACCGCAGCTGCTCTTTCTTTAGATAATTTTAAGTTAAATGATTCTGATCCTGTTTTATCAGTCATACCAACTACAACGAAATGTTCTTTTGGTGAGTTTTTGATAATATCAGCAGCTTCGTCTAATTTAGAAGCAGATTCAGGTCTTAAAGTAGCTTTTCCTAAGTTAAATAAAATGTTGTGTAATTTTTCAGTTACAACTTGCTCAACTGGTTTTGGTTTAGGACATCCTTGGTATTCTGCTAATCCAGGAACATCTGGACATTTATCTAAATGATCAGGAATTCCGTCTCCATCTCTATCTGGCCAAGGACAACCGTTGTTTTCTTTTGGACCAGCTTCTAATGGGCATTCATCCAAGTTATCAGGGATTCCGTCTCCGTCAGTATCAGGGCATCCGTTGAATTCTGGTAATCCAAATACATCTGGACAAGCGTCTTGATTATCAGGGATTCCGTCTCCATCAGTATCAGGACATCCGTTAAATTCTGGTAGACCAAATTCGTCTGGACATTCATCTAAGTGATCAGGAATACCATCTCCGTCAGTGTCAGGACATCCGTTGAATTGTTTTAAACCTGGGATTTCTGGACATTCGTCATACTTGTCTAAAACTCCATCTCCGTCTGTATCTTTACCACCAAAACGGAAAGTGATTCCAGCAATATGTTGTAAGTGAGATGGTACATCGATGTTTGGTGTTCTACCTTCGTCAAATGAATATTTGTAAGTAGAAGACAAGTTTAATCCAATGTTTTCAGTGAACCAAAAACCTAAAGATAAACCTCCACCAACTGTACCTGCAGAAGCTTTTCCTAAGAATTCATAACCTCCACCAACGAAAATCGCAGGGTCAAACCAACTGTCTTTAATGAAACGGTATTTAACGTTTGCATCAATTGCATAGTACATTAAATCTACATCTGTTCTTTCTCTTTGACCTGTGTTTTTCCATACTGGATTGTTAGTTGTACCTTCGTTAACATAGATTGGATTAACCATTTTAGTCATTTTGTTAACAGAACCTGTTAAACCTACTGAAAATTTACCTCCAATATGACGAGAAACACCTAGTACAGATGCAGATGGTAAAATACTCCAGTTTTTTGTTTCGAAATATTGACCAAACTGGTTCTCGAATTTCGATGCTGCACTTACACGAGCACCGTCGATTGCATTCATACCCACGGTTACCGCCCATGGTTGATCAGCGTTCTGTGCTTGAGATGTTATTCCGGCGAATAACAAAGCAGCTACAAATAATTTGTTGAAATGTTTCATAACTATTATTTTTACAAAATGTAATATCAAAACAAAAGTACATTCTAAATATGTAAAAACAAAAAAAAAGTTAATTAATTTTGTTTGAATGTAGCTTTTTTTTGTTTATTTATTAAATAACTCCTAATTCTTTGCTAATTTTTGTAAAAGCGGCGATGACTTTGTCTAAATGTTCTTGTGTATGAGCTGCTGATAATTGAACACGAATTCTAGCCTTATCCTTTGGTACCACTGGGAAGAAGAATCCTATTACATAAATTCCTTCTTCTAATAATTTGTCAGCCATAACTTGAGATAACTTCGCATCGTACAACATAACTGGTACAATTGCAGAATCACCATCAATGAAATCAATACCTGCTTCTCTAAGACCTTTTTTGAAATAATTTGTATTCCACTCTAATTGATCTCTAAGTTTTGTGTCTTTTTCTAATAATTCAAAAACTTTTAAAGAAGCTCCTACGATTGCTGGAGATAATGAGTTTGAGAATAAATACGGACGTGAACGCTGACGTAAAATTTCAATTACTTCTTTTTTAGCTGTAGTGTAACCTCCCATAGCTCCACCTAAAGCTTTACCTAATGTTCCGGTAATAATATCTACACGACCCATTACGTTTTTGTATTCTAAAGTTCCTTTACCCGTTGCTCCGATAAATCCGGCAGCATGACATTCGTCTACCATAACCATGGCATCGTACTTATCTGCTAAATCACAAATTTTATCTAAAGGTGCAACTAATCCGTCCATTGAGAAAACTCCATCAGTAACAATTAATTTAAAACGACGTCCGTCTGCAACTGCTTGTTGTAATTGTTTTTCTAAATCTGCCATATCGTTATTTTCGTAACGGTAACGAGCAGCTTTACATAAACGAACTCCATCAATAATTGAAGCGTGATTTAAACTGTCAGAAATAATACAATCTTCAGCTCCTAATAATGGTTCAAAAACTCCACCATTAGCGTCAAATGCCGCAGCATATAAAATAGTATCTTCTGTTCCGTAGAATGATGCAATTTTAGCTTCTAATTCTTTATGAATATCTTGAGTTCCACAAATGAAACGTACCGATGACATTCCAAATCCATGAGTATCTAAAGCATCTTTAGCAGCTTGAACAACTTCTGGATGAGAAGAAAGTCCTAAATAGTTATTTGCGCAGAAGTTTAATACTGTTTCTCCTGTACTAATTTTAATTTCTGCACCTTGAGGTGAAACGATGATGCGTTCTTTTTTGTAAAGTCCACTATCTTTAATCGATTCAAGCTCGGCTTGTAAGTGATTTTTAATAGATCCGTACATAATTTATTTTAAGTTGAGTTATTGCAAATGTATTATTTTTAAATCATCTTCTTGGGTATAAACCAAAGCTTTTTTGGTTACATTCAATCCCATTTCAATCAGAGCAAGTTCGTATTGTTTTACTTGTTCAATATGTTTTTTATGTTCAGCTCCGGTTTTATAATCTAAAATGTAAGCTTCGTTCCCTTTAATTACCACACGATCGGGTTTTATATTTGGCATTCCTTTTTTAAGGATATTTTGCTCGTTAAAGACTTTGAAATCATCTCTAAAGAAATCTTGTAATTCTTCATGATTGCAAATCATTTCAATACTTGAACGAACCTTATCTTCTTGGTCTAAAACCAATAAACCTTCAAAAATGGCTTTAGAAAGGGCTTCTTCAATATCTTTTTTGTATTGAATTTTCGAAAGAATTTCGTGAACTAAATTTCCGTATTCAATTGATTTTT
>NZ_CANRNX010000050.1 GCF_947632075.1 uncultured Flavobacterium sp. | reverse complement strand
ATAATTTAATTCACAAAAAGCCGAGTGACCTGTACCAGCGTTGTTCCATGCATCTGAACTTTCTTTAGCTGCACTATCTAAACGCTCAATGATTTCAATTGATAAACTTGGATCTAATTCTTTTAACAATAACCCAAGAGTTGCACTCATAATACCGGCACCAATCAAAACCACATCGGTTTCTGTATTTTTGTTTGTTGACATTTTTATAAATTATATTTTTTAAACTTCCGTTAAATTATTTAAGTACAAAGTTCCGAAAACATCACAATGTAATTAGTATATTTTTTGTTAAAACATTTTACTATTCAAATAATCTTGTAATAAAATAGTTGCTGCAATTTCATCAACCAAAGCTTTGTTTTGGCGTTGCTTTTTCTTTAATCCACTATCTATCATGGTTTGAAAAGCCATTTTTGAGGTAAATCGTTCATCCATACGAATAACTTCAATTTCAGGATAAAGTTGCTTGAATTTAATTACAAATTCGTCAATTTTCGGAGCAATTTCAGATGGTTCGTTATTTAAACGTTTAGGCTCACCTACTATTACTTTTGAAACATTTTCTTTTGAAAAATATTCCTTTAAAAAAGGGAATAATTGTTTGGTTTCAACCGTAGTTAAGCCAGATGCTATAATTTGCATCTCATCTGTTATGGCAATTCCAGTACGTTTTCCGCCATAATCAATTGCTAATAATCTTGAAAGTTTAATATTCAAAAGTTCCGTAAACTGATTTAATAGTTAATTTTTTAGATTCAGAAGCTTCTACTCTACCTACAATTTGAGCGTTTACATTAAACGATTTCGAGATAGCGATAATTTCTTCTGCAACTTCAGGCTTCACGTATAATTCCATACGATGCCCGCAGTTGAATACTTGATACATTTCTTTCCAATCAGTTTTAGACTGTTCTTGAATTAATTTAAACAATGGTGGAACATCGAATAAATTATCTTTGATTACATGGACATTGTCTACGAAATGTAAAATTTTTGTTTGAGCACCACCAGAACAGTGAACCATTCCGTGAATACTTTCTGAATTATATTTATTTAAAATAGCTTTGATAATTGGCGCATATGTTCTTGTTGGAGAAAGCACTAATTTACCCGCATTAATTGGTGAATTTTCAACTTCATCTGTCAATTTCATTCCACCAGAATAAACTAATTCTTTTGGTACAGATGAATCAAAACTTTCTGGATAATTCTCAGCCAAGTAATGCGCGAACACATCATGACGAGCTGAAGTTAATCCGTTAGATCCCATTCCACCGTTATATTCTGATTCGTAAGTTGCTTGTCCGAAAGATTCTAGACCAACGATTACATCACCTGGTTGAATGTTTGCATTGTCAATTACATCACTACGTTTCATACGAGCCGTAACCGTTGAATCAACAATGATTGTACGAACTACATCACCAACATCTGCAGTTTCACCACCTGTTGAATGAATCGTAACTCCGAATTTTTTTAAATCTTCAATTAATTCTTCAGTTCCATTGATAATTGCAGAAATCACTTCACCTGGTACCAAATTTTTATTTCTTCCGATTGTTGAAGAAAGTAAAATATTGTCTATAGCACCTACACATAATAAATCATCAATATTCATGATTAATGCATCTTGTGCAATACCTTTCCAAACTGAAATATCACCTGTTTCTTTCCAATATAAATAAGCTAAAGACGATTTTGTTCCTGCACCATCTGCGTGCATAATCAAACAATAATCTTCATCGTTAGTTAAATAATCTGGAACAATTTTACAAAAAGCTTTAGGAAACAAGCCTTTATCAATATTTTTAATAGCGTTATGAACATCTTCCTTTTGAGCTGATACTCCGCGAAGCGCATAACGGTTATTTGTTTCTGAATTCATATTTTCTTGTGTTGTTGTTGCAAATTTACTGCTAAAAACATTGTAATGCAATTCATTAAACAAAATAAAATAACTAAAAAATCCTTAAGCTAATTTCTTTAAAAAAGAGCTTAAGGATTTAATTTATTTCGGGAATTTAAAAATTAGAAATGTAATTTTTAAATTCATTTTTTACACTTCTTTTAAAATATCGATTAAAAAATCAATTTCTTCCTTGGTGTTTTCATGTCCGAAAGAAATACGCAAGCTTGGTTTTTTTAAATCTTCTTCATTTAAAAATTCCGCTAAAACGTGCGATGGTTTTTGACTTCCTGATTGACAAGCGCTTCCTCTTGAAACTGCAATTCCTTTCATATCTAAACTAAAAAGAATCATAGCTGCTTTTTCTGGAGAAAATGGCAAAAGAATATTTAAAACGTTATAAAAAGTTGAACCATTTCCATTTATTTTAATTCTCGGGAAATTTTCTTCTAACTGAGTTTTACAATAATCACGTAATTCGGTAATAATTTTACGTTCTTCATCTAAGCGTTCATAAGACAATTCTAAAGCTTTAGCCATTCCAACCACTTGATGAGGCGCTTCAGTTCCAGCACGTAAACCTTTTTCTTGTTCTCCACCAACAATTAATGGTTTCAATACATTTTTTTTACGAATGTAAACAAACCCGATTCCTTTTGGTCCGTGAAATTTATGTGCACTTGCCACAATAAAATCAACAGGAATTTCATCTAAAGGAATTTCAATTTTCCCTACTGATTGAACCGTATCTGTATGAAACAAAGCGTTATGTTCTGTACATAAATCAGAAACACGTTTTAAATCTAAAATGGTTCCCACTTCATTATTAACATGCATCAAACTAACCAAAGTCGAAACTTCTTTTTTAAGCAATTCTTCTAATTGATTATAATCAATTTCTGAATTTGGTAGAATATCTAAATATTCAATTTCAACACCATATTCCAAAGCCATTTGCTGAATTGAATACAACGTGCAATGATGTTCAATTTTAGTAGTAATGATTCGCTTTATTCCTAAATCACGAACAGCTGAACGAACAATCCAGTTGTTTCCTTCTGTTCCGCAAGATGTAAAAATAATTTCTGAAGAAGATACATTAAATTGCTTAGCAATAGATTTTCTTGCATTTTCAATTAAAGCTTTACTGTGACGACCTACAGAATAAGTTGAAGACGGATTACCGAAATCTGATTTTAAAACTTTAACCATCTCATCAACCACTTCTGGCCTAATTGAAGTAGTAGCTGCATTATCTAAATAAATTTGTTTCATTGTGTTGTGTGAGATTTTGCTTGTATATAGTTTCTTTTAAAAATGACTTTATAATTAAAAATCAAGATTGAAAACAAAATTAATAAATATGAAACGATTTGTAACATATTTATTGATTCTTTAAAATAAAAAATTGATAAAAAAAGAGCCACAATAGGATTAATATATATTAAAATTCCAACTGTTGAGGCAGAAATTCCTTTTAATGCAAATAAATTTAAATATAATGGAATAATAGTGAATAGCAAAGCAATCAATGTAATATAAATATAAAAATCAAACTCTACAGGAACAACAAGTTTATTAACAACAAAATAAGGTAAACTCAACAAGAAAATAATTGACAATTGCACAAGCAATACATTAAATTTATCAAAATAAACATTCCTTTTTTGAGAAACAATGTAAAGGGAATAAGACGCTGCAATAACAAAGGCATAAATTAAGTTCCCCGGATTTGTGAAATAATATATAGTTCCCCCAATTATACTCACAAAAATTGCTAACCACTGATATTTATTTAAATGTTCTTTTAGAATAAAAAAAGCAAACAAAGCAGTAATAATGGGACAAATTAAATACGCAAACGAAGCAGACTGAACATTTACATGATTTACTACGTAAATAAATAAAAACCAATTTATACCAAGTAATAAACCTCCAACTGAAGTTAATAATAAAGTTTGAAACTTTTGTTTCTTAGGTAATTGTTTAAGAAATTTATAATCTGTTTTTAGTTTTTCTTTTCTAAAAAACGAACTAAAGAGTACGATTAAAAAAGTAGAAAAAACAATTCTGAAAAATAGAATATCAAAACTTGAATATGCAGCTAATGGTTTTATTGCCATAGAAAAAAATCCCCACATAAAAAATGCTGAAAAAGCAGCAACATAATATTTTAAAGTGTTCATTTAGTTTTAAAAATTTGCGCAAAGGTATTTGAATTTATCTGTTTTTTCAGTAATTTTTAAAGATTTGAATTTTGAATTTATTTTGATTAAATTTAAAATGTTAAATCCAAAAACTTAACCGAAATGAAACAATTTATTATCATCAGCTTTTTATTCTTTTTTTATAAATCATTCGCTCAAGAATTTGAAAAAGGAAACATTTCTCCGACTAACAAAATAACGTTAATAAACGAACTCAATTCAATCTCAGACAAAACAATCGATGGAACAAAAACAATAATAATTAATTTTTATATTGAAAAAGATTTAAATCCCGAAAATTTATGCATTGACCATTATGTAAATGACAAAAAATATAAAAAATTCATTAAAAAAAACAAGCTTATCAATCAATTTTTTATTACTGAACAAAATTATAATTACGATAAAAAATATGTGATTGAAGATAAAAATAATACAATAAAAAATTTACTTTTTGAAAACGCTGAATGGTGCGGAAACTACATTATTATCAAACCTGACGGAAGTTTTATAAGAAAATATGGCGAATATATACAAGATGATATTCCACATTTATTAAAATAAAAAACATAGGAGTTATTTATAAATACTAAAACAAAATAAACATTTTCATTTAAAATTTTAATCAAAAAATCCTGATTTTTAAATCAGGATTTTGTATTTAAAACGGTACGTCATTGTCATCGTTAGCTGCACTTCCAAAAGGATTTCCGAAAATTGCATTTCCGCTTGGTAAATGTTTTGTTAAATCGTTAGGATCATCGCCTTCATTCATTCGTGAAGGTAATTCACCAAAAGGTAAATTATTATCTTCTAAGTTATCGAACTTACCGTATTTACCTAAGAATTTCAAACGAATATTATCTAAACCACCATTTCTGTGTTTAGCAACAATAAATTCGGCCTGACCTTCCGTTGGTGTTCCTTCATCATCGTCCCATTGTTCAATCTTATAATATTCCGGACGATAAATAAACGAAACAATATCGGCATCTTGCTCAATCGCACCAGATTCACGTAAATCGGAAAGCAACGGACGTTTTGAAGTTCCACGAGTTTCAACAGCACGTGATAACTGTGAAAGTGCAATTACCGGAACGTTTAACTCTTTTGCCAAAGCTTTTAAATTTCGGGAAATTGTAGAAATTTCTTGCTCACGGTTTCCACCTCCTTTAGAATTTCCACCAGCAGTCATCAACTGCAAGTAGTCGATAATAATCAATTTAATTCCGTGTTGCGAAGATAAACGTCGCGCTTTTGCACGTAAATCAAAAATAGATAACGACGGCGTATCATCAATATACAATGGTGCTTTTTCTAAATCTTTTACTTTTACGTTAAGCTGTTCCCATTCGTGCTGTTCTAATTTACCTGTACGAAGTTTTTCAGATGAAAGTCCGGTTTCAGAAGAAATCAAACGTGTGATTAACTGAACCGATGACATCTCTAACGAGAATAATGCAACTCCGAAATTTGCATCAATGGCAATATTACGTGCCATAGAAAGTACGAATGCCGTTTTTCCCATCCCGGGACGAGCTGCAATAATAATTAAATCGGAAGGTTGCCACCCCGAAGTTAAAGCATCTAATTTATGGAAACCTGTTGGTAAACCTGAAAGCCCTTCACGTCCACCAATTTCTTGGATACGCTTTTTAGCTTGCGCAACTAATGATTGTGCAGTTTCAGAACTTTTCTTAATATTTCCTTGCGTTACTTCATAAAGTTTCGCTTCAGCTTTATCTAATAAATCAAAAACATCTGTAGTTTCATCGTAAGACTCTTCAATGATTTCATTCGAAATTTTAATCAAACTACGTTGAATAAATTTCTGAAGAATGATACGTGAGTGAAACTCGATATGCGCAGATGAACTGATTTTTTGAGTAAGGTTAATCAAATAGAAATCTCCGCCTGCTTGATCTAATTTTCCGTTTTTACGAAGTTGCGTAGAAACGGTTAATAAATCGATAGGTTGATTTCCAACAAAAAGTTGATCAATAGCTTCGAAAATAATACGGTGCGCATCTTTATAAAATGCATCTGCCGTTAAAATATCGATTACTTCTTCAACCCCTTTTTTATCAATCATCATTGCACCTAAAACCGCTTCTTCTAGATCTACGGCTTGAGGTGGAAGTTTGCCCTTCTCAAGGCTAATTATATTTTTATTTTCTTTACGAAAAGGTAGTGTTTCTTTTTGTTGTTCCATGAAGCTAATTTAAATCAAATTTTCAAGCATATCAATGATAACTTATTCACCATTGCATGTTTAAAACTCATATAAAATTGTTAACAACTAAAAAGTCAGAGCATTAGCCCTGACTTTTTAAAATATGTTGTATAGAAAATTAATCTTTATATTCTCCCATATGGCTGTATTTTTCCATACGTTCGTCAATTAATTTCTCAATTGGTTTTTTATTCAATTCTTCGAAAGTAGAAACGATGTATTTTTTTACGGTTTCGAAAGTAGTTTCTTTATCGTAATGAGCTCCACCAAGTGGTTCTGGAATAATATCATCGATTAACTTATTTTTCTTCATATCGATAGAAGTTAATTTAAGAGCATCTGCAGCTCTTTCTTTAAACTCCCAACTTCTCCATAAAATTGAAGAACAAGATTCTGGAGAAATAACAGAATACCATGTATTTTCTAACATATATACACGATCTCCTACTCCAATTCCTAAAGCTCCACCAGAAGCACCTTCACCAATAATAATAACGATGATTTGTGTTTTTAAACGGAACATTTCTAAGATGTTTCTAGCAATAGCTTCACCTTGTCCGCGTTCTTCTGCTTCTAAACCTGGATAAGCACCTGGCGTGTCAACGAAAGTTACAACAGGAATATTAAACTTCTCTGCCATTCTCATTAAACGTAACGCTTTACGGTAACCTTCTGGATTAGCCATACCAAAATTACGGTATTGACGTGTTTTAGTATTTGTACCTTTTTGTTGACCAATGAACATAAAAGTTTGATCACCAATTTTACCCAAACCACCGATCATCGCTTTATCATCTTTAACACCGCGATCTCCGAATAACTCTTGGAAAGTATCTCCACATAAAGCTTTGATATAATCTAAAGTATACGGACGATTAGGATGACGAGATAATTGAACACGTTGCCAAGCCGATAAGTTTTTGTATATTTCTTTTTTAGTATCTTCTAATTTCTTCTCGATATTTTTACAAGTGTCAGAAACATCAATATCAGATTCTTGTCCAATAATGGCACATTTTTCTAATTGATCTACTAACTCTTTTATAGGAAGTTCAAAATCTAAATATTCCATAGTTATATATAGTTTGATTTTTTTATTACAGTTGACAAAGATAAACTTTTATTAAATATCTTTTCGCTTTTTCCTATTTTTAAAAAAGGCGTTCAAAAGCACTGTAGATAAAATAATTAGGGCTCCGAGATAGAACGCCGGAGTCATTTTTTCTTGATCCTTGAAAATAATAACCGCTAATAAAATACCATAAATAGGTTCTAAATTAATGGTTAACATACAGGTATAAGGTGATAAGTATTTCATTATGTTGATGGAAGCTATAAAAGGATAAGCAGTACATACCGTTCCTAAAATCAACAACCATAACCAATCAAATTTTTCAAAATGAAAAACTTCAGGAGTAAATCCACCTACAAAAAACATACAGGCAGTTAAAAACAATAATCCTCCTAAAAGTTCAAAAAAACTAATTGCATTTGAATCGTACTTTCCAGCAAATTTCCCATTAATAATTGAAAATGAAGCAGATAAAAAAGCCGAAAACAAGGCAACTAAAATTCCTGAAATATATTCTGTTTCAACACTAAAGATAATTCCTAATCCAAAAACAACTAAGATTCCTAATAATACTTCATACCATACTATTTTTCGTTTAAAGAAAATAGGTTCTAAAATAGAAGTAAAAAATGCTCCAGTTGAAATACAGGCTAAGGTTATAGATATGTTGGAAATCTTAATTGCATGAAAAAAAGTAAACCAGTGCAAAGCAATAACAAATCCTGAAACTATAAATGCTAACATTAATTTAGGTGTGAATTTTAAAGATATTTTTCTAAACTTTATGTAAACAAAGATTAGCGATAACGCAATTAAAATTCGAGACCAAACTAAAGGTAAGGCGCTTAATGAAATTAATTCACCTAAAATGGCTGTAAACCCCCAAATAAAAACAATAAAATGTAACTGAAGATGGTATTTAAAATTAGCGTCTTGCATTTTTAAGTAGATAAACTGCCAAGATTCCGAAAATTACATTTGGAAACCACACAGCAAACATTGGATTAATACTTGAGGCCTCTGCCAAGGTTCCGAAAATTTTATCGAAGAAAATATAAGTGAAAGCAAAAGCAATTCCTAATGCTAAATTCACTCCCATTCCTCCTCTTCGTTTTGTTGAAGAAACCGCAACTGCAATAATTGTTAAAATAAACGCAGAAACTGGAACACTATATTTTTTATACTTTACTACTAAATATGAATTAATGTTAGATGAACCACGCATTTTTTCTTTTTCGATAAAACGATTTAATTCACCCAAATTCATAGTTTCAGCTGCATAAACAGTTGGGGTTAAATCATCGATTTCAAAATCGAATTTCATATTTTTTTTATGCTCCTTTTCAATCACATCATCTAACTCTCCAACAATACGTTTTTCATATCCCATTAAAGAATAATCTTTTGCACTATCGTTGTATATAATTCGGTTAGCTTTTATTTTATATTCAAGTTGATTACCATCAAATTTTTCTAATGTAAAATTATAACCCGTTTTACTATTGAAGTTAAAATTACTAACATAAATAAATTCATTCTCGCTTAACTGCTTATATACGTTCATGCTTTCACGTACTTCGCTATTTCTAAGGTATTTAAAACGAAAATCGTTATATCCAGCACTTGCAGGTGGAACAATAAAAAAACCAAAGATAAGAGCAATTAAAGAAATTACAGTTGCACCTACAATATAAGGACGAAGAAATCGATTATATGAAATTCCTGAACTTAAAATAGCTATAATTTCAGTATTACTTGCCAATTTAGATGTAAACCAAATGATGGAAATAAACAAGAAAATTGGAAAAAGCATGTTAGCAAAATAGACAGTAAAATCTAAATAATATTCCAAAACAGCTTCGATTGGTACTTTGCTTTCTAAAATTTTATTAATTCTATCGGCAACGTCAATAGCTATTCCAATTGGAATAAAAAGTAGCAACATCACAAAGAATGTTCCTAAATAACGTTTTAAAATGTACCAATCAATTATTTTCATAAACTGTTTTTAATTATAAACGAGTAGCCATCTGTTTTACCATTTTCTCTTTCCAAGCATAGAAAGTACCAGCGATAATTTGTTGTCTTGCTTCACGCACTAACCACATATAGAATCCTAAATTGTGAATTGTAGCAATTTGTTTTCCTAAATATTCGTTTGCAACAAAAAGGTGACGCAAATAAGCTTTAGAATAATCTAAATCTACCCAAGTATGTCCCATTGGATCAATTGGAGAGAAATCATCTTCCCATTTTTTGTTTTTGATATTAATGAAACCTTCCGAAGTAAATAACATTCCGTTTCTTGCGTTACGCGTTGGCATAACACAGTCAAACATATCAATACCTAAAGCAATATTTTCTAAAATGTTAATTGGCGTACCAACTCCCATTAAATAACGAGGTTTATCTTCTGGAAGAATGTTAGTTACCACTTCACACATTTCATACATTTCTTCAGCTGGTTCACCAACAGATAATCCACCAATAGCATTACCTGCTGCACCAACATTTGCAATATATTCTGCAGATTGCGCACGTAAATCTTTATAAGTTGATCCTTGTACAATTGGGAAAAACGCTTGATCGTATCCGTATTTTGGCGGTGCTTTTTCTAAGTGAGAAATACAACGATCTAGCCAACGATGCGTCATGTGCATTGAACGTTTTGCATAACGGTAATCACATGGGTAAGGTGTACATTCATCAAATGCCATGATAATATCAGCTCCGATTGAACGTTGAATTTCCATTACATTTTCTGGTGAGAAAAAGTGGTAAGAACCATCGATATGCGATTTAAACTTCACACCCTCTTCTTTAATTTTTCTTCTTCCTGAAAGAGAATAAACTTGGAAACCTCCTGAATCTGTTAAGATATTTCTATCCCAGTTCATGAATTTATGTAATCCACCTGCTTTTTCTAAAATTTCCGTTTTCGGACGCAAATACAAGTGGTACGTATTTCCTAAAATGATATCTGGGTTGATCTCTTCTTTTAACTCACGTTGGTGAACTCCTTTTACAGAAGCAACTGTACCAACCGGCATAAATATTGGAGTTTCAATAACTCCGTGATCTGTAGTAATTTTTCCGGCTCTCGCTTTTGAAAGCGAATCTTTATGTAATAAATCGAATTTCATGTCTATGATTTTACAATTTGCAAATATAAAGCGATTCTTTCATTTAATGTTTTATTTCAGAAAATATTCACAATTAAAATTCAGAATCTATAAATGATATTTTTTGAAGAATTAAGCTCTAAAACCTTGTTTTCTTAACAATAGATAAATAACAATCGGAGCACCAACAATACTAGTAATTGCATTGATTGGAAGTATAAATGAATCGCCCGGTAATTGACAAACCGAATCACAAACCAATAAAATAATAGCACCTAAAAGTAAATTCCCAAAGAATAAACAAAAGTGATTACTGCTTTTAAAAATCATTTTGGTAATGTGCGGAATTGCTAAACCTACAAAGGCAATCGGACCAGCAAAAGCAGTGCAAGTTCCTGATAAAACAGCAGTTGCTAAAATTATTAAAACACGAGAATGCTTAATATTTACACCTAAACTCTGTGCATAATTCTCGCCTAAAAGTAAAGCATTTAAGGTTTTTAAATATCGGAAAGAAAGTAGCAATCCCACTAAAATGGAAAGAAACATAACTAAGATGTTTTGCCAAGTTAGATTTCCTAAACTTCCTAAAGACCAAAAGGTAAATTTCTTTAATTCTTCTGCCGAAGAAAAATAAGATAGCACCCCAACCAACGCTCCGGCGAAACTTCCGAACATTAATCCTACAATTAATAAAGTCATGGTATCGCGAACTTTTCTCGAAACCAACAAAATAATGAACAACACCAATAAACTTCCTAAAACTGAAGCTAAAACTAATGCTAACGAAGAAGTAAAATATTGATTAATTGTTAACGGAAATAATCCGCCACCTAAAACTACCAAAGCGACTCCTAAACTTGAACCTGAACTCAATCCTAAAACATAAGGATCGGCCATTGGATTTTTAAACAAAGTTTGCATCAACATACCGCTAATAGACAAAGCCATTCCAACCAAAATAGCAACAATTGCTTTTGGTAAACGGTAGTTTAAAATAATGTACCTCCAACTTTCTTTTTCAGATTCTTGAGAAACCAAAATAGAAACCACTTCTTTAAATCCAATTTGCACCGAACCGATACTCAAATTGAGAATAAAGAACAGGATTAACATCAAGAACAATCCAAAAGCTATGAGTTTTTGTTTAGGCGTAAAAAGCATTTATTTTAATGGTTCTATAAAATACGGTTTGTAATTTGGTAATGCATTTGGGTGAAAAATATGAATCAAATCTTTAAGAATTAAATCAGGTCTATTTGGTGCTTCTTCATAAAATAAAGTACCACCACTTGCACCTTTTTTCACGCTGTAAGAATATATTTTTTTGTTTTGAAATGCAGTAAACTGACTGTAATGTGGATTGGCATTTTCCATCTGTTGATACGAAGTAAATTCCCCAGGACCAATCCAAAATTGAGCCTTTTGACCTTTATCGAAAACAGATTCAAATCCTAAAGAAATACTTCCAACACCTTTACTCTCACTCCATAAATAATTTCCGCCTGCATCTTTGATAAACTGCGCCATCCAACTTTCACCTTCAGGCAAATACCAAACATCTTGATACATGGCACCGCTCAAAACTGTGGGTTTATTTGGCAATTTTGAAGCCAATTCCTTAGCTTCATTATAAGAAGAAACTACCTGATCAAAAACCGTTTTAGCTTCAGAATTTTTATCATACAAAGCACCGAAAAATTTAATCCATTCAGCTTTTCCTAAAGGCGTATTTTCAACCCAATCTCCATTGTAAACAATTTTCAATCCGGCATTTTTAATATTTTCTAACTTTTTATTTTCTCCATCGTAACTATGTCCGATAATCAAATCAGGTTGCAAATCTAAAACCAATTCTAAATTTACATTTTCGTTATCATCTAATTCTTTAATTTGCTTAGCATCGATTTTCATTCGAATCACTTCATTAGAAATGTAATTCAAACCCGGAAAACCAACCAATGAATTTTCAACTCCAAGTTCAACCAATGACGGAATATGCGTTGTTGAAGTCACAACCGCTTTTTGAATAGGAATTTGAATTTGTAAAAACTGAGATAAACTATCCGGAATATTTTTTAAATCTTTACTTAAAACATACGTGAAATTTTGCTGAGAATCTGGCCACGGATTCGTTACTTTTAAAACTGAAAAGTCGTTATAATGTTGTAACTCAAAACCTGTTGCGTAAACCACTTCATTGGTTGCAACTTCATTAACTTCATTATTTTTAGGATTTTCTTTGCACGAAACAAAAGCCAAACATCCAACAAAAAAAAACGTTTTCAGTAATTTAAAATTCATTTTATAAATATTTAAAACGCAAATGTAGTTTTTAATTTTAAAACCAACCAAATTATCAACTTGATAAAAAAAGATTTGCGAATTAATAAATTACCTCTAATTTTGCATCAGTCTAGGTTGCATTTTATTAGAATTGCATTAATAGGGAAATAGGTGCGATTTTTTTCAATTCCTATGCTGTACCCGCAACTGTAAGCTTATCTATTTTTAGATACATTCGATCTCACGCCACTGATTTTTCATCGGGAAGGCCGAATATAGCAAGCCAGGAGACCTGCCTAGAAAGTACTAACAAGTGAACCTTCGGGAAAAGAGGTAAAAGCTATGCTATTTAAAAACATATCCTTTTTTGTAATTTTTACATGCTCTACTTTTGCAACGGCGCAAGAGTACTCAACTTTTGTTTTAGATGAATTAATCATTTCTGATTACAAATTAAATTCACACAACAAAACACAAACTATTCACAAAATCAACGATTCCATTATTCAACAAGCAAACGGTTCGTTAACCGATTTACTTTTAATGAACTCATCGATTTATTTCAAAGAAAACGGTGCCGGAATGGTTTCTTCACCAAGCTTTCGCGGAACAACTGCACAGCAAACCAGCGTACTTTGGAATGGAATTAGTGTGAATTCGTTGTTTTTAGGTCAGACTGATTTTAATTCGATATCCTATAAAGAATTTTCAGAAATAGCAATAAAACCAGGAGGCGGAAGTATTTTATACGGAAGTGGAGCTATTGGCGGAACAATTCATTTAAATAACCCAACTCGTTTTGAAGATAAATTAGAAAATACGTTACAATTGGGTTACGGAAGTTTTAATACGTTTAGAATCAACAATAATTTTACGATTAGTAACAATAAATGGTTCGGACAAATTAATTTAGGAAGAAACCAATCTGATAATGATTTTGAAGTTAAAAATCGTTCATGGAAAAACACTAACGGACAATATTATAACAACACGGCAAGCACCACGGTTGGATATCAAATCGACACAAAAAACACATTAGCTTTATATTCAACTTATTATAATGATGAACGTCATTTTTCGTTAATTTCTGAATATCAAACACCTACTAAATATCAAAATTCGTATTTCAGAAATTTATTACATTGGAAAAACGAAGGCGAAAATTACAAATCAAATGCAAGAATCGCTTTCTTTAACGAAGGTTATAAATATTACAACAATCTGCCAACAACAGATTATTCTTCAGGTAACGTAAATTCATTCATCGCAAAATATGATTTTGAATATTTTTTAACTTCAAACTTTAGTTTAAACGGAATTGTAGATTACACCAATCATAACGGTTCCGGGCGAAACTCGGGAATAAAATCTGCCAAACAAGAAATTTTAGGATTAAGTATTTTGGCGAATCATGCTGTAACCGATCAATTGGGTTACGAAATTGGATTTAAACAAGAAATCAATAATTCGTACGAAAATCCGTTCCTATATTCTGCAGGATTTTACTATAAACCAACAAACGTTTATCAGTTAAAATTAAACGGTTCAAAGAATTTTAGAATTCCAACTTTCAATGACATTTTTTGGGAACCAGGCGGAAACAAATCACTTCAGCCAGAAACGAGTTTTCAGTTAGATTTACGAAACGAATTCAAATTCGAAAATCTAAGTTTTGGATTAAACACCTATTACACCAAAATTGACAACATGTTACAATGGATTCCGAACAACACCGGAACTTGGGAAGCGCAAAACCTAAAAGCAGTTGAAATAAAAGGTGCTGAGTTTGATGCGCAATATCAATTCAAAATTAAAGAAAACACATTTAATATTCAGGCAACTTACGCATATACCAAGTCGCAAGACACGCAATTAAAAAAGCAATTGATATATACACCTTTCAATAAATTTACAGGGCAAATTGGTTATCAGTATAAAAAATTTGCAGCGGCAATTCAATCTGTTTATAACGGATCTGTTTTCACGACTGCGAATAATGCGGCGGCTTCAAAAATTGAAGCTTATGCTTTGATTAATGCCAATGTACAATATCATTTCGGTAAGAAAATCAAACAGAGTTTAATCTTCGAAATTAAAAACATAACCGATGTAAATTACGAAAATGTAATCAACAGACCAATGCCAGGAAGAAATTTTAATATTCAATTAATTACCAAATTTTAATATGAAAAAATTAGTTTTATCATTAGCTCTTTTAGCTTTTGTAAGTTCATGTAGTAATGTAGATGACAGTTCAGAAAACAACGAAGTTCCGAATATAGAAAAACCGTACGCAAACGGAATTTTAATTACTAATGAAGGAAATTTCACAAGTTCAAATGCAGAAATTTCATTCATTTCAAATGATTTAAACCTTACCTATAACAAAATTTTTGCCGCAAATAACAACAATCTAAATTTAGGAGATGTTGCACAATTTATAGGAACAAACGGCAATTTGGCTTACATTGTGATGAACAACTCAAACACCATACAAATTGTAGATCGTTACACGTTTAAAAAAGTAAATCAAATTACAGAAAAATTAAACGCGCCAAGAGCAATTGCATTTTCTAACGAAAAAATTTACGTTACAAACGCAAATGATAATACGGTTACCATTTACAGCGAAACTACTTTTAGCTATGTAAAATCGGTAAGTTTAGATTTTCAACCAGAACAATTAGTTGCAACCTCTAATTATATTTATGTACAATCGAGTCCGTTTGCAACAGGAAATGCGGTAGAAATCATCAATACATCATCTGATACAAATACAAAAGATTTAAATTTTGAAGTTTCATTAAACGGAATTACAACAGATGGAAATTCAGTTTATGTATTAGCTTCAAATTCAGATAAAACAATCATTTCTCAAATTAAAAACGAAGTTATTTCAAAAACCATTTCAAATTCAGAATTAAAAAGTTCGAGATTTTTAACTTTTGACAATAACAATCTTTACTTTACAAACGGAACTGGAGTTTATTCGTTATCTAAAGAATTAAGCAGCATTCCTTCTACTCCATTATTCAATGTGAACGATAACAGTTGGTCTACTTTATATGGATTTAATGTTATTGACGGAAAAGTTTTTAGTTCAGATGCTAATGGGTTTACAGAAAACAGTATCGTAACTATTTACGATTTAAATGGAAATGTTTTAAAAACCTTTTCAACAGAAATTGGAACAAACGGATTTTATAAAAACTAACAAGAAAGCTTCTCGTAATTTGAGAAGCTTTCTTATTTTATGTATATTTACAAAAACAACGATAATGGAGTCTAAAAACAAAGACAAAAGAAATTTTATTTTAATGCTTATTTTTTTAGGTTTGGTATTAATTTCAAGTGTTTTAATTTTTGATTGGGTAATGAATAAAGAATCAAAATTAGAACAAACCGAACCAGAAACTTTCGAAACGCCAGAACAAGCTTTTATACAAACGAAGGCCATTTTATCTGATGTTTCATCAAAATTAAACAAAGGAGTTTACTCACTTGAAAAAGTAAAATCTATTGAAGAATTAAAAAAATAAAAAATGAAAACAATATTAAAAACAATTCTGTTTACAGTTATTTGTTTTACATTTTCAATAACAAGTAACGCACAAGATTTATTAGAAACTTTTAAAAATCAAGCGAATGTAGAAACAGTTGCGGTGAACAAAAAAATGTTTCAAATGATGTCTAACGTAAAAATGGATCAGAATGATAAAGAGAATCAAGCTTATTTGAATTTGATAAAAAAATTAGATGATTTAAAATTAGCTTCTACAAAAAATTCTGCATCGGCAGCCAAAATGAATACGTATGTAGTCACATATGTAAAAGCAAATACGTTGAAAGAATTAATGCAACTTTCAGAAAACGGATCTACTACAATTTTTTATGTAGATTCAAATGCAAATAAAGAAAACATCAAAGAATTGTTGATGTTTGTAAATGGAAATGAAACAGTAATTTTATCCTTAAAAGGAAATTTTAGTTTAAACGAATTAAGTATTGTTACAACTAAAATGAAATTACCAGTAGGTAATTCATTAAATTAAATTAGTCAATACTTAATCTGACAGTTACAATAAAATTGAATAACTTTAAAACAAGATTAAGTATTATGACTACACA
>NZ_CANRNX010000049.1 GCF_947632075.1 uncultured Flavobacterium sp. | reverse complement strand
CAGCTGCACGTAAAGACAAACAAATGGTTGACAAACAAGATTTCTTAGACGCAGTTGACCGAATTGTTGGAGGTTTAGAAAAGAAAAACAAAATCATAACTCCAGAGGAAAAATATGCTATTGCGATTCACGAAGCGGGTCACGCAACTGTTAGCTGGCTAACTGAACATGCTGCTCCACTTATTAAAGTAACAATTGTCCCGAGAGGAATGAGTTTAGGTGCTGCTTGGTATCTTCCTGCAGAAAGACAAATTGTAAGAACAGAGCAGATGTTAGATGAAATGTGTGCAACTATGGGAGGAAGAGCTGCTGAAAAAGTTGTTTTCAACAAAATTTCTACAGGTGCACTAAGTGACTTAGAAAAGGTTAACAAACAGGCTAAAGCAATGGTAACTGTTTATGGCTTAAATGATAAATTAGGAAACATCACTTATTACGATTCATCTGGACAAAGTGATTATAATTTTTCAAAACCTTATTCTGAAGAAACAGCGAAGTTAATTGATACAGAAGTTTCTGAGCTTATAGAAGGACAGTATCAACGTGCAATAGATCTTTTAACAGAAAATAAAGATAAGTTAATACAACTTGCTGATTTACTTTGTGAGAAAGAAGTTATCTTCAAGGAAGATCTTGAATCAATTTTTGGAAAAAGACCTTTCGATAAAGAAGAAATTACTACAGAAACTGTTTAAAAACAGATATATAACCCTTGTTATAAAAAATCTTAGTTTAATACCAATTAAGCTAAGATTTTTTTTATCTTTGAATATTACATTATCTCCATTAACTGAAGATTAATTTTAAGATGAGTTTTATTAAAAAAATTTTAGGATCCATTTTGCCTTCAAAAAAAGAAGAACAATCTTCTGAAAAAAATGAAAGCAAATATCTTCCTGAACCTGAAATTCCGGTAGACGAATTATTCACCTTTAATTTTAAAAATAATGGTGGAAAGTTTATTTACTGTGAAAATGAATTTGAATTAAACGAAAATTTCATAAGTATATTACAAGAAAACGATTGGTTTGAAAAAGAAGCGATTACTTACGAAAAGAAATTGCAACATTTTCTTCAAGAAAACAGAATTCCATTTACAAATGTTGTGAATCCAATGTTTTTTCTTAGCACATGCGAAAGTTTGATAGCTGATGATGGATCAATTTTATTTTCATCACATCAGTTTTTACACCATAAATCAAATCAACTACCAAAAGATATAATTGTTATTGCGAAAACAAGCCAAATCACGCGTTCTAAAAGTGATAGTCTACGTGGAATAAAATATCGTTATGGTTCAAACATACCTTCAAACATTACAACATTACAATGTTTTAAAGAAGTTATGAATGATGATTTTTTACAATACGGAATTTCACCTAAAAATTTATATTTGTTACTTCTAGAAGATCTTTAAAATGTCTGAAACGTTAACACGAACCATTTCTGGTATCGTTTATATCCTAATATTAATAGGTGCAACATTATATTCAAACATTAGTTTCAATATTTTAATGGTTGTATTTTTATTTATAGGAATTTATGAATTTAGTAAAATTTACAAAATAAATCTTCTAGGCAGTTTTATTGTTGGATTATTTTTCACTTTACCTTTAGTTAGTGACTTAAAATTATTAAATAAACTTACACCCTATTTTTTAATATTTGAAATTCCATTTCTTATATTTTTAATCTATGATTTATTTCAAGCTAAATTTAAATTATACAGGAATACCTTTGTAAAGTTTTTATTCTTAATTGGCTACGTTATTGTTCCATTTATATTATTAATAAAACTTCCGATAATACAAAATTCATTTGAACCTAAGATTGTTATAGGAATTTTTATTTTAATCTGGAATAATGACACTTTTGCTTATATTTGCGGCAAATCTTTTGGAAAAAGAAAACTCTTTGAAAAGATGTCTCCAAAAAAAACTATTGAAGGTTTTATCGGAGGTTTAATATTTACCCTAGTAGCCAGTTATATAATAAGTATTTATTTTACATTTTTTGATTTAAAAACTTGGTTATTAACAGCAATATTGGTAAGTATTTTAGGTACCATCGGAGATTTAGTTGAATCAAAATTCAAAAGACAAGCGAACATAAAAGATAGCGGATCAATAATGCCTGGTCATGGTGGAATCCTTGATAGACTTGATAGTATTATTTTCGTAACACCATTTTTATTTTTAATTTATTTAATTCTGTAACATATGTTTCATAAAGAAGGAGCAAAAATAATATTAGCCTCTGTATTCATTTCTGTAGTCATCATTTTGTTGAGTGATTTCTTAATTACAATTGATTGGTTAAAAACTTTCGTTCAAATAATTGCTTTAATTTTTCTAATTATTGTTTTACAATTTTTTAGAAATCCTAAAAGAAACGTAGATGATATAAAAGATCATACCATCTTAGCACCTGTTGACGGAAAAGTAGTAGTAATTGAAGAAGTTTATGAACCAGAATATTTTAAAGATAAACGTTTAATGGTTTCTATCTTTATGTCTCCAATTAACGTTCACGTTACAAGATATGCTTTAAATGGAATTGTAAAGTACAGTAAATATCACCCGGGAAAATATTTAGTAGCTTGGCATCCAAAAGCTAGTGAGGAAAACGAAAGAACAACAGTTGTTATTGACAATCCAGTTTTTGGGGAAGTTATGTACAGACAAATTGCTGGTGCACTTGCTAAACGTATTGTTAACTATGCAAAAGTTGGTCATAGAGTTGTTCAAGGTGAAGATGCAGGTTTTATTAAGTTTGGTTCACGTGTAGATTTATACTTACCATTAGGTACAAAAGTAAACGTTGTTCTGAATCAAAAAGCCAAAGGAAATAAAACAGTTATTTCTGTAAAATAATAATTAAAGATTTTAGAATTATGGATATTGAAAAAGCTTTTGAAGAAGCGTATGAAAAGGCATCTAAAACAAAAAAACAATTACCTGTAGATATAAAATTACAAATTTATGCTTATTACAAACAAGCTACTGCAGGTGCAGCACATCAATTTAAAGAGCCTAATAATGAAGATATTATTAAAGCTTTTAAATTAAATGCTTGGCAACAAATTAGTCATTTAACTAAAGAAGAAGCAAAACAAAAATACATCAGTTTAATAAATTCAATTGATTTATGAAAATAAAACAACTCTTCCCTCTATTTTTACTAACTACTATTTTTGTAAATTGTAATAAAAAAGAAGAGCTCTATGAAGTTGAAATTCCTGATAGTATTTATGAAAATGATGAAGTAATAAACTCCCCGAAAGATGTAATAACTAAAGACGGTGCTTTTAAAATGAAAGGCTTAAATTTTGAATATAAAGATTTAGAACCTTTTATAGATGCCCAAACAGTCGAAATTCACTACGCAAAACATCATGTAAATTATTTAGAAAAATTAAACGAATTAGTTAAAGGAACTCCGTTAGAGAAACAATCAATAGAAGAGATTCTCATTTCAATTGATCCTGAAAATCTTTCATTAATTAATAATGCTGGCGGTTTTTATAATCATAATTTATATTGGGAAATTTTAAATAAAGATTCAAACTCAAAACCAACAGGGAAAATTTCTAATCTTATTCAAAGGGACTTTGGATCGTTTGACAATTTTAAATCGCAATTCAAAAAAGCTGGTTTAAATCTATTTGGTTCAGGTTGGGTTTGGTTAATTTTGACAGAACAAGAAAATTTAAAAATAGTAACAACAGTTAATCAAAACAACCCTCTAATGTCTTTTGAAGAAATAAAAGGATATCCGTTACTTAATTTAGATCTTTGGGAACATGCTTACTATCTAAAATACAAAAACAACAAACAAGAATATATAGATAATTATTTTAATCTTATTGATTGGGAAAAAGTAAACTATAGAATTGACTTACAAAGCAAATAAAATCCGCGTAAACGCGGATTTTTCTTAAAAAAAATTCATCTTTTTATAATGAAAAAGATGAGTTTTATCTTAATAACTATTTTAATTAATTAAAAGGTGCGTAATCACGAGATTCTTGTTGAACAGTAACCCACTGAACAGTAGAAAATTCTTCTAATATAAAGTTTCCATTAAAAGTACCTAACCCTGAATGCTTAACTCCACTAAATGGTGCGTTAGGTTCGTCATTAACTGTTTGGTCGTTAACGTGAATCATACCAGTTTCAATTTGTCTAGCTAACTGCACACCTTTATTTAAATCGCGTGTATGAATAGCACCCGATAAACCAAAATCAGTTCCGTTTGCAATTTCTAACATTTGTTCTTCTGTATCAAAAACAATTATTGGAGCAACTGGTCCAAAAATTTCAGTTTTATTGAATATAGAGTTTGCAATCACATCAACAAGTACTGTAGGTGCAATTAAACGTCCTTCTCTTGTTCCACCAACAGCGATTTTAGCGCCTTCTTGAACTGCATCATCTACCAATTTCATTATACGATCGGCAGATCTATCATGAATCACAGGTCCAACTAATACTTCTTTATCTGAAGGATTTCCAAATTTTAATTCACTTACTTTTTTAACGAATTTAGTAGTAAATTCTTCTGCAACATCTTTTTGAATTAAGAAACGGTTTACAGACATACAAATTTGTCCTTGATGCATGAATTTACCAAAAATAGCAGCAGAAACAGCCTGATCAATATCAGCATCGTTTAAAACAATAAAAACATTATTTCCACCTAATTCCAATGCTGTTTTCTTAAGTCCTTCTCCAGCAATTTTACCTATACGAATTCCCACTGGCGTTGAACCTGTAAAAGATATCATATTTGGCACTGGATGCGATGTAAAAGCATCTCCGATTTCAGCAATGTCACCAGTAACTACGTTTAAAACACCAGCTGGTAACCTGCTTCTTCAAATAATTTTGCAATCAACATACCTCCAATTATTGGTGTGTCTTCTGCAGGTTTTAATACCACGGCATTTCCAATAGCTATTGCAGTTGCTACTGATCGCATCGATAAATTAAATGGAAAATTAAATGGGCTGATCACTCCAATAACTCCTAAAGGTTTACGGTAGGCTCTACTCTCTTTACCTGGCGTAAATGAATCATAAATATAACCATGTAAACGCGTAGGAAAAGTTGCAGCTTCACGACAAATATTAGCTGTAATAGCCATTTCTACTTGTTGTTTGATGAATGTACTACCACACTCTCTTGCCATTATATCGGAAATTTCTTCTTTATAAAGTTCAATTAGATCGGCAACTTTATTAACAATCGCACTACGTTCGTTTGGCAAACGTGATGCCCACGATTTTTGAGCAACTTTCGCTGATTAATAAGCCTCATCTAGATCGGCTTTATTAGCTCCTTTAAATTTATAAATTACTTCATTATTGAAAGGATTGATTACATCTAAAATAAAATCTGATTTACCATCTCTCCAAATACCATTAATAAATAGTTTATTTAAACCTTCAAGTTTATTCATCGCTCTATAATTTTTAATTATTTATCACTCCAATTATACTCGAAAATCAGAGCTTAACTGCAATTTATTAAAAAATATCGATTTAAACAATTTATAATTCACATAATAAACTTTTAAAAACATTGAAAAAAAAGTTATGAATTCAAAATTAATTTAAAAAAGCTTAGAATTACATTATTAATATTTTTAGTTTTTAAAAAATATCATTTTGTATTATTACAACTAAAAATAAGTTTTTATTTTAAAATAAACTTTGAAAAAAATCTCAAAAAATAAATTTAGTTCTCATGATTTTTAACTTATGTAAATAAAAATTATAATTTCGTGCATTGAATTAGGATACAAATAAAACCTGCATATTTGCAGCTATTTTTTAATTATATAACGAAAAAATTAAATCATGAAAAAAATACTTTTCTTTGCGAGTATATCCTTGTTATTCTTACATTGTAAAAAACAACATGAATTGGATAATTTAGCAGAAGATAACGACTATCAAACTTTTGGTTTGAAAGATAGAGTATGTAAAATCAATCAGTCAATTACTATACTTTCAGATAATAATTTCAGTATAGAAGATAAAAATGCAATTTACATTTTTAGTTCAAAAGGTTATCTAATAACTGATTCAATCTTTGATAATCAAAAAAAAATAATTGAAGTTAATAATTACGAAAATTTAAAACTTCCATTAACTAAAAAACAATTCTTAAATTCAAATGACTTTGTATTATCTGAAACGATTTATGATTCCTTGAAAAACATTTCTAATTTTAGAAAAACTACTTCAAAAAATCAGATTATTGAAGAACAGAGAAACACTTTTTCTGATGATTTGATTATACGCGAAGATTATTACATTGCAGGTAAGAATAGCCCAAAGAAAACTATAAAATATTTTAGACACGGGAGTTTATTAAAAAGTAAAGTAATTTATTCAGATACTAAAACAGTATTAGACTCAATTGTTTATGATTATTTCGATTATAAGATTAATAAAGAATCACACTATAACCATTTTGGTGATTTAATAAACTCTATTAATTACGCCTATAATGGTGATAATTATTCAGAAATAACATATTTTAATTCGTTAGGAGAAATTGAAAATATTGAAAAATTTGAATACAATAAAAATAATCAATTAACTTACAAAAATACATTTTCAAACTTTGACAAATCAGTAAATGAAGAAATAAATACTTATAATGAAAATAGCAAGATTGAGAAAATTGAAACCAAGTTAAATTATCAAATTATTACAAACACAAACTTTATTTATAACGATAAAACGGATTTAGAAAAAGTAATTTTTGAGAATTATTCTAATAAAGAAAATTTTGAGAAAAAAGTTGCTTACACATATGATGATAAAGGAAATTGGTTAACAAAAGAAGTTAGTATAAATAAAGTTCCAACTTATAAAGTGACAAGAGAAATTACATATTGCACTAAATAATAAACAAACGGACTATCAATTTTTTTGATAGTCCGTTTGTTTATTATTTTGAATAAATTTTTTCAAACAACGATTGATATTTTACTAAAATAACTTTTCTTTTCATTTTCAAAGTAGGAGTTAATTCACCAGTTTCTATAGAAAATTCTTCTAAAATTAATTCGTAACGTTTAATTTGCTCCCAATTTCCAAAGTGAATATTCATTTTATCTACTTCTTCTTTTATCTTATTAAGAATAATCGGATTTTTAAAAAAGGCTTCTTTATCTAAATTATAAATATCAAAACCATTTGTTTTAGCCCAATCTTTTAAATTTTGATATGAAGGAACAATGAATGCTGCAGGGAATTTCTGATTTTCTCCAATTACCATCATCTGCTCAATAAATGGTGACTCAACAAACTTGCTTTCTATTTGTTGCGGAACAACGTATTTTCCTCCAGAAGTTTTAAACATCTCTTTCTTACGATCGATAATCTTTAAATATTTACCATCAATCCACTGACCAATATCTCCGGTGTGTAACCAACCATCTTGTAAAACTTCTTGGGTAGCTTGTTCGTTTTTATAATAACCAAGCATGATGTTATCACCTTTGGCTAAAATTTCGCCATCTTCTGCAAGTTTAATGTCAATATTAATAAGCGGAACGCCAACTGTTCCAATTTTCATTCCGCGTTTGTAGCAATTTACAGCTAAACAAGGTCCAGCTTCAGTTAATCCGTATCCTTCAAAAATTGGAATGCCAGCTGCTAAATACAACTTAATTAATTTTTGTTGTAAAGCTGAACTTCCAGAAGCAATTCCAACAACTTCACCGCCAATAGCTTCTTTCCATTTAGAAAAAATTAATTTACGAGCGATGTTTAGTTTAAAATCATACCAAGCCGATCTATTTTCTAATTCATATTGCTCACCAAGAGCAACCGCCCAGAAAAACAATTTTCTTTTAATTCCGGTTAATTCTTCGCCGGCAGCCATAATTTTTTCATAAACCTTTTCAAGAACCCTTGGAACTGCCGAAAAAATATGCGGTTTAACTTCTTTCATATCTGCGCCAATCGTTTCTAACGAACCTGCAAAATAGATGGTTAAACCTTTAAAAATATAAACGTAATGGAAAACACGTTCGTAAGCATGGCAAACAGGTAAAAATGTCAACGCACGTTGTTCTGCTTTTACTGGAAACGAATATTCACTACTCATTACATCTGCCAATAAATTTTTATGCGAAAGCATTACTCCTTTAGGATTTCCGGTAGTTCCTGAAGTGTAAATTAACGTAGCTAAATCATCTGTTTTAACGGCTTGAGCTCTACTATCAACTTCAGATTGATTTACGTTAGCTTCAAGCTTTAAAAAATCTGTCCAACATGGTAATTGAGCATAAGTATTTATGGTATAAATATCTTTTAAAGCAGTTGTTTCAGTCTTTATACTTTGAATTTTACTGTACAAAACATCTGAACTAACAAAACTTAGTTTTATAGATGCATCGTTAAAAATAAACTTATAATCACTTTCTGAAATGTTCGGATAAATAGCCACTACAACAGCTCCGACTTGCTGAATGGCAAAATCAAGAGCATTCCATTCCCATCTATTTTCAGAAATTAAACCAATTTTATCATCTGGCTGTACTCCGTAAGCGATTAGGGCACGAGAAATCTGATTTACTTTTTCAATAAATTCATGAGTAGGAAAGGTGTTCCAACTACCATCAAACTTAAGTCCGAAAATATCAACATTCGGAAATTTTGCGTTTTGGTAATATAGTAAATCAAATATTCTTGTAGGGTTATTCATTTAAAGGTGTATTAATTATACAAAGTTGTAGCGATATTTATTTTTAAAACATGATAAATATCTTGAAACTAAAAATTGTTGATTCTATTTCTGAAAAAGCAACTTAATATTCTCGTAAGATTTCTCTAAAACCGCAGGAATTTCTTCAGGTTTTAACCAAACTACTTTTTCTATTCCTTCTTCAATTTGGCCGGCAAGCGGACCTTCATAATCTGTAAACATTTCAAACCAATGCGTTATTTTTAATTTGTACTCGCCGTTGCGTTTAAAAATATGATAGGTTTTTTGAAGCTTCTTAACAATTTTTAGATTTTTACATCCGGTTTCTTCTTCAACTTCACGAATAGAAGTTTCTTCAATAGTTTCGTTTTTTTCAATTCCACCTTTAGGTAAATCCCATTTATCGTTTCTGAAAATAAAAAGAATTTCACCATTTGAATTCTTTACTAATCCACCACCCGCTTTATTAACTGAAATTTTTTCTTTTAATTTTTTCATAATTTCATTTTCATCTGGATGATACAAAATTGCCTTATCAATTTTGTTTTGATAATATTTCAGAATAATTTTGTTGATATCAGCACTTTCTAACAAAAAAAGTTGAAAATCAGTTTCTTTTTCAATCTCATTTGTCAGAAAAAGTGGTTTGTCGTTTATAAAAACTTTATACATTTGCAAATATGATTTTTAACAACAGCACAGCACAGAAAACGGCCGAATTGCTTTTACAAATAAACGCAATTAAATTAAATCCCAAAAGTCCATTCACATGGGCTTCAGGATGGAAATCGCCAATTTATTGCGATAATCGCATAACACTATCATTTCCAGAAGTTCGAAGATTTCTTAGAAATGAATTTGCTACAAATATAGTAGAAAAATTTGGTAAACCAGATGTAATTGCAGGAGTTGCTACAGGAGCTATTGGAGTTGGTTTATTGGTAGCAGAAGCTCTTGATTTACCTTTTGTTTACGTAAGACCAGAAGCTAAAAAACATGGCCGACAAAATCAAATTGAAGGTCATTTTGAAGCAGGGCAAACAGTAGTTGTAGTAGAAGATTTAATTAGTACAGGAAAAAGTAGTTTACAAGCCGTTGAAGCTTTAAACGCTGGTGGTGCTAATATTCTTGGAATGGCTGCTATTTTCACTTATGGTTTTGATGTTGCTTCTGAAAATTTCAAAAACGCTAGTATCGAATTGATGACTTTAAGTAATTATCCTACCTTATTAGAAACAGCAATTGCTAAGAATTACATTGCAGAAGAAGATCATGAAACTTTAAAGGTTTGGAGTTCTAATCCTTCTGAATGGGGAGTTTAAAAAACAAAAAATAATAGATATGAATTTAGAAAGTTCAAAAGTAACCGTTGCAAAATCAGCAGAATATCTGTTTAACGCACTATTAGATATTAAAAATTTCGAAAAATTAATGCCAGAAAACATTGCTAAGTTTGAAGTTATAGACGAAAACTGTTTTATGTTTGCTTTATCTGGAATGCCAGAAATCAAATTAGTTAAAAAAGAATCTACACCAAATTCTAAAGTTGTATTAGGTGCTGCAAGTAGTAAATTACCTTTTACTTTAACAGCTCACATTGGAGAGATTTCTGCAACTGATAGTTCTGTTCAATTAAACTTTGATGGTGAATTTAACGCTATGATGGCTATGATGATTAAAGGGCCAATTAGTAAATTCATTGAAACGTTAGCTACTAACATGAATAAATTATAATAAAAAAAAGGCTTATCGGTTGATAAGCCTTTTTTTTATTATAACTAAGTTGAAAAAATATATTTTTTTTAGCGCTCATTAAATAGTTTATTGATATTTTATTGCTTTAACTGGTGAAATCTTGGTAATTACATACGAAGGAATTATAAGAATTAAGTAGCAAATTATAATCACAATTGCATTCAGTATTATAATATGAAATGGATTTAAATATACCGGTGCTTCTGAAACGTAATATTGCGTTGGATCTAATTTTATAATTCCAAAATATTTCTGAAGAAATAAGAACCCTAATCCAATAATATTTCCCCAAATTAAACCACGAAAAACAATATGCGTAGCATTTAATAAAAATATTTTACGAATAGTCCAGTTGTCAGCTCCTAAAGCCTTTAGTACACCAATCATTTGAGTTCTTTCTAAGATCAAAACCAACAAAGCAACAATCATATTTATACTTGCTACAACAATCATAATAGTTATAATTACATAAATATTAAAATCAAAAAGTTTTAACCATTCAAAAATACTAAAGTACTTTTCTGTAATCGAAATACTATTTAAATCTGATGGGATATTTTCGTAAATTTTATTGTTAATTTGATCAATTTTGGTAAAATCATTTACATAAACTTCAAATGCTCCAATTTCATTTTCATTCCATCTATTCAATCTTTGAACGTGTTTTAAATCACCAATTACGTAGGTTTCGTCAAACTCTTTGAAACCTGAATCAAAAATTCCAACCACTTCAAAACTTCTAATATAAGGTAGCTTATTTCCAGTGTTTTTCATGAAATAAGTTTGCATCTTATCGCCTACTTTTAATTTTAAACGACGGGCTAAATAATCTGAAATTAAAATTTCGTTAGTCATACCATCGTCCGAAAATTTAGGCAAATTTCCTTCTTTCAAGTATTTTGAAATGTATTTGAAATCATAATTATCAGAAACACCTTTGTAAATAATTCCTTCAAATGTTTCCGGAGTTCTAACTACCCCAGCAATAGTAGCAAATGGCTGAATTTTTACAACTTCTGGAACACTTTCAAAATTCGGATAAAAATCTTGGGTAATAAATAAAGGTTCAGTGGTTATTTCTGATTGATTATTATCGTAATTTAAAATGGTAACATGGCCGTTAAATGAAGTTATTTTATCTCTGATTTTTTCTTGAAGCCCAAATCCGGTAGAAACCGAAATCAACATCATAATTATACTAATTGCAATAGCTACAATAGCAATTTTTATAATTGGTGCAGAAACACTACTTTTATATTCTTTAGAAGTAGCTAAACGTTTGGATATAAAATATTCTAATTTCAAAACAAATGAAGTATAATTCGGTTTTCAAAAATACATTTTTATTCGCTGGTATCTCCTTTTTTTCTATAGGAATTTGGAATTCAACGGCTGAAATCAACATTCCAACAAAAGAAATTCAGGTATCTAATCTAAGATCGAATAATGAAATTAAAACAGGAGCCGACAATTATAATGCTTATTTACCATTAGTGGAAGGCAAAAAAGTTGGCGTTTTAACTAATCAATCTGGTTTGGTTTATGAAGAAAGTGAACAGACACATTTAGTAGATTTTCTTTTAAAAAACAAAATCAATGTAGAAAGAATTTACGCTCCAGAACATGGTTTCAGAGGAACAGCAGATGCTGGTGAATTGATAAAAGACGGAAAAGACACGAAGACTGGAATTGAAATTATTTCGCTTTATGGAAAAAACAAAAAACCAACGAAAGAACAGCTAAAAAACATAGATGTTGTAATATTCGATTTACAAGATGTTGGAACTCGATTCTATACTTACATTTCTTCGCTTCATTATTTAATGGAAGCTTGTGCGGAAAACAATATTGAAGTAATTGTTTTAGACAGACCAAATCCGAACGGAGCAAAAATAGATGGTCCGGTTTTAGACACGAAACATAAAAGTTTTGTAGGCATGCACCCGATTCCTGTTTTACACGGAATGACCATAGGTGAATATGCACAAATGATTAATGGAGAAAATTGGCTTGCAAACGGAATTCAATGTAAATTGCAAGTAGTTCCTTGTACCAATTACAATAAAAACATCCATTATAGTTTACCTATAAAGCCTTCGCCAAATTTACCAAACGATCAGTCCATTAATTTGTATCCGAGTTTGTGCTTTTTTGAGGGAACAAATGTAAGTGTTGGTCGCGGAACCAATAAACAATTTCAAATTTACGGTTCACCTAATTTAGCCAAAACCGATTTTAGTTTTATACCTCAGCCAAACGAAGGAGCAAAAGATCCGATGCATAATGGTAAGAAATGTTATGGTGAAGATTTATCTGAAATTGATTTTGTAGAAGGGATTCAATTAAAATGGTTGATAAAAGCGTATCAAACATCTAATGATAAAAGTAAATTTTTCAACTCTTTTTTTACTAATCTTGCAGGTAATAAAATTCTTCAAAAACAAATTGAACAAGATTTATCAGAAGCTGATATTAAAAAAACTTGGAAAAAAGATATTGAAGATTTCAAAAAAATGCGAGAAAAATATTTAATATATAATGACAAAAAATAATGTTATATTTTCTATAAAACATTATTTTTTACAATACATTTTCATATATTTGAGTCAAATAAAATTTGTTATGGATTACACAGATATCATTATTAGAATCATTGATCGTTGCCAGTTTATTTATGAATGGTTTGTACGTTTATTTGGACATGTGGTAGATCTATTTGATAAAATTAAAAATTGGATTTTAGATTTAGCTTACGCTATCAAAGATAAAATTACTACAGAAAATGAAATTGAAAAATTTCTTAGAAATTATATAGAAGACGATCAGTTATTCGTATAAAAAAATGCCTTTGTTTACAAAGGCATTTTTTTTTTCATTTCTTCTACAACCTGGTATGCAGCAGGGCAAATTTCTATATTCTTTAAAGTCAAATTTGTAATTTGTTGAAATTTCTTTCGGTCTGTATGCGGATATTCTCTACAAGCCTTCGGACGAACTTCATAAATCATACAATAATTTTCGTAATCTAAAAAAGTACAAGGCACATTTTGTAAAACGTAATCATTTTCTTCATCAATACGTAAATATTGATCAATAAACGCTTGTGGTTTTAACTTTAAAAATTTGGCAATGCGTTCAATATCAGCAGATGTAAATAAAGGACCAGTAGTTTTACAACAATTCGCACAAGATAAACAATCTGTTTTCTTAAACACCTTATCATGAATTTCTTGCATTTGTACATCTAAATTCTTTGGCGTCTTCTTTTTTAGCTTATCAAAATACTTTTTATTTTCATTATGTGTATCTTTGGCAAGCTTTGGTAAGTTTTTTAAAAATTTTTCCATAGTTCGTTTATCGAAAAACAAAATTAGTAATAAAAGATTAAATCCTGTTCAAATGAAAGACCTTTTAGGTAAAGCAATTTTAGATTTTCAAACCAACAATAATCCTGAAAATGTTATTACAGAAACAACCATTTCTGAAGCAGACGAAATGCAAATTGAATACATGTTCAGAAGTTATAACGATATGCCTAAACTTGAAAAAGAGGCTTTAAAATTGGCAAAAGGTGAAATTTTAGACGTTGGATGCGGCGCTGGAAGTCATGCTTTATATTTAAAAGAAAACGGATTTGATGTTTTACCTATTGATATTTCTGAAAACGCTATTAAAGCATGTAAATTACGTGGTTTAGAAAATGCTGAAGTAATTGATGTTTTAGATATTAAGAATCAAAAATTTGATACTATTTTATTACTTATGAATGGTACAGGTATTTTTGGGAAATTAAATAAAGTTGCTCAATATTTAAATCATTTAAAGGAATTACTGAATGATGGTGGACAGATTTTAATTGATAGCTCTGATTTGATTTATATGTTTGATGAAGATGAAGATGGTGGAAAATGGATACCAATGCATGCAGATTATTATGGTGAATTGGTTTTTAATTTAAGTTATAAAGGTGAAAACGAAGACCCTTTTGATTGGTTATATTTAGATTATAACACCTTACAAAATGCATGTTTTGCAAATAACCTTATTTGTGAATTAATTTTAGAAGGTGAAAATTTTGATTATTTAGCTCGTATTACAAAATAATCAAAGCCAACTTAAAAGTTGGCTTTTTTATATTAAGGCACTTTGTTTTAAGAAAACTTCAGTAGCACCTAAACCATATTTTCTATAATTTGCATCTTGATAAGAAACTTCAGTATATCTTCCAAAAAGATAATCTAATTCTGTTTTTAAAACACCTTCACCCATTCCATGAATAAATACTATTTTAGGAATTCTATTTTTTATGGCGAACTCCAACTGACTTCTTGCAGTATCAACTTGCAAATTTAAAATATCAAAATTGGTCATATGTTTAAAACTCTTTACCAATTTTTCAATATGAAGATCAACTTCTAAAACAAATTCTTCCTTGCGTGATTTTTTTTCAGAATTAATTTTATGATGATTTTTTATAACTTTTTCTGCTTTAGCTTCTTCAATATCTGAATACCTACTCGCACGATTAATTTCAGAAGTATCACCTATTTTGATTAATTCATTCGCTTTAAAAAAAAGTTCAAATCCATCGGTTGTTTCAATTATAACTTCGTCATTTTTAAATCCAACAACAACACCTTCCATTACGTCATCCAAAACAGCAATTTTATCACCTTTATTCAATTCTTTCATCGTTATCATTTTTTTTAGAAAAATCATCCTTGGCAAAATCATCTTTTTTACTTGGAGTTTTATCCATTAAACGCATCAATACAAAGAAAAATAAGAATAATGCCAATACTTGAACATAAACTTTATATTCATTGTTTTCTTTGTCAAGTAATGACCAAATCAACAATGCCGACGCGATTATACCTAATGTATATTTCATAAGTTTATTTTAGAATTCAAATTTAAATTTTATTCAATCAATTTCAGAATTTAATTTCGTAAAATTGCTTTAAAATTATTTCTATGGAAGATTACATGCTGCCTTGTATGCATAAGAAAATATTTGGAATCGATTGTATGGGCTGCGGAACTCAACGTGCTTTAATGTTATTATTACAAGGTGATTTTTATGCAGCTTTTAAAATGTATCCTGCCATTTTTACTACATTACTTTTTTTTATTGTAGTTGCACTTCACTTTCTGGACAAGAAAAGAAATTATAAAAAAATGTTAATATTTTCAGCAATTTCTAATGCAACAATAATGATAATTTCATATTTTTACAAATATTCATTTTTACTAACTAATTAACTATGGAAAATCAAAATTTCAATCCTTATCAACATCAACAAAACGATAATTTTGTAATTCAACAAAATTTACCAAATTCTACAGCAGTATTAGTTCTTGGAATTCTATCAATATTAGGATGTTGTTGTTATGGTATTATTGGCTTAATTCTTGGAATTGTCGGTTTAGTTTTATCAAAAAAAGATCTTGCATTATATAACACTAATCCAAGTCTGTACAAAGGCTTAAGCAATTTAAAAACAGGAAAAATACTTTGTATTATTGGAATCGTTTTAAGTATTATTGCAGTAATAATAAATATTTATGTTTACGCAGTTATTGGAATTGAGAACTATGAAGACATGATGATGGAATGGTCGCAAAGTTTACAAGAAGATACAATGTAAAAACTATATAAAATATTAATTTAAATAATGAATTCGATTAAGTTCGGATTCATTTTTTTTTTACTTACATAATACATTCTTAAAAGAAAACCATTTTGAAAAATAGTCCTATGTCAAAAAACAAAAAGACTTCTTAGATTTTTTAAAATATTGTATTTTAATAAACAAATGTTCTCTAATTTTACACAAATTCACAAAAAAACGGATAATCTAAATAAATTATCCGTTTTTATAAAATATTACATTTAAACTAATAAGTTAATCCTTCTCCGAATTTAAATAATGGATACTCTGCTCCTTCATTATATCCTGGAACATCTTCTTTGTTCTTTTCAACTGCAGCTTGATTAATTGGCGTTGTAAATGGCATTTTTCCAGATGGATTAACTTTGCCTGTTACAATATCTAATAAAGCTTCACTTTCAATTCCAAAAGTTCCCAACACTCCAACAAATCTATTCTTTGTATTTTCATTATAAATTTCATCAATAGCAAATGGATTAGAATAATTTACAGCTAAAATAGTTGTTTTTTTAGCCGTTAATTGATTGACATAATCTACATTGATTGCTGTATTTGATAAGTTTACTTGTAAAGGGGAATCATCTGCTGGGAAAAGTGGACGAATAGCTGGTTTTATCCACAATAATATCACATCTGCTTCCTTATGCTTATGACAGTTTTGGAAATATTACTATTGATAAAAACAAAGGCATTACAAGTATTAAATACAACCATTTAAACATGCCTAAAGAAATTACTTTTAGTACAGGTAAAATTGAATATATTTATGATGCAGCAGGTACACGTTTAAGCAAAATAGTAACACCAACAGGTGGTACCGCAGTGACCACAGACTACTTAGGAGGCTTCCAATACGTAAACAATGTGTTAAAGTTTTTCCCGCATACAGAGGGCTATGTAGAATTTAAAAATAATCAGTATCTTTATACGTATCAATACAAAGATCACTTAGGAAATGTACGTTTAAC
>NZ_CANRNX010000048.1 GCF_947632075.1 uncultured Flavobacterium sp. | reverse complement strand
GGATTCGAACCCCCGGACCTGTTACAGTCAACAGTTTTCAAGACTGCCGCATTCGACCACTCTGCCATTTCTCCTTTGGTCTGTAATGATGATTGTTTCAATATTACGAGTGCAAATATACTAGCATTTTTGCAATCTGCAAGACTTTTAGCGATATTTTTTTTTGTTTTTTTATAAAACCTTAGTGTTCAGTTTTTTAATTATTCTATTATATGTGGAATAAATCTGCTACGATCATTTGTTATCAAAGTATCACTTTCTCTGAATGAAATTCCACAAGGTTCTTCACCAATAATCCAACTTCCAATAATGGTGTATCCACTATTATTCTTTATTAAAGAAGCAAATTCTTGATAAATAAAACCTTCTTCACCATAATCTCCAAAAGTTTGTTCAATAGTTCGATTGTTATTTACTATTGATATATTAGAACCTTCACGAGAAAGTAATGGTTTTTTAACGTAATTCATTAAGTTTCGTGGATCATTAAAATAAGTTTCTAATAATAATGGATGATTTGGAAAAAGCTCCCACAAAATAGGTAAAATGGCCTTATTAGAAAGAATCATTTTCCAAGAAGGTTCAATCCATTGGGCTTCTAATATATCATTAACAATATGATGGCCATATTCTTCGTTAGTCATCCATTCCCAAGGATACAATTTAAAAATATCTGTAATAGGCTGATCGTTTATGTCAACAAAATTAGAACCATTCCATCCAATCTCATCAATATATAGTAATTGTGTTTGAATTCCTGCTTGTATAGCACAGTCTCTCAAATATTCCACATTTGTCAAGTCCTCTAACGATTCACGTACGCAAGTAAAATGTAATTTTTCTCCTTTTAAATAAGGTTTAATTTCTTTCCAAGTATGAATCAACTGTTCATGAACCGAATTGAATTGATCTTTTGAATCTCCAAAATAGTGTTGTTTCCAATACCATTGAACTACTCCGCATTCAAAGAGTGAAGTAGGAGTGTCAGCATTAAATTCAAGTAATTTAAGTTGTTTTCTAATTTCATCATACGCAAAATCAAATCTTCCGTAAACACTTGGAGTTTCATTATTCCAACTACGCTCAATATGGTGATGTATATAATTTGGAATATGAAATAAATGATATTTTTTATTTTCAATTACGTGTTCAACTGCAGTTAAACACATTTGCCACAATTCTTGTGTAGCTTGATAAATTTGTTCTGAAAAATTTTCAGAAATACTGAAATAGTAATCTTCAATCCAATACGGAATATCGTTATCAGAGTGATAGCCATATCCGATATTTTCTAATCTATTTTTCCAATTAGTATCTTTTACTAAATGTTTAATTTTCATTTATGAACCAGCTTTAGTTTGTGAAGAAGAATTTGCAGAAGTTGATGTGGCAGAAGTTTTTCCAAAACCACCTCTTGAAACTGCCTTATTGTATGCTTGTGCTTTTGCAGGATTATTTCCAACAACAGATTTTTGATTTAATCCACCACTTGCATAGCCCAATCCGCCGCCCATATGTCTAAAAGCCATGTACCAAAGCAAAGCGCTTCCCATACCTGAACCACCGCTATGTTGCGAATAATTTTGTGTGACTTCAGTATAAGGTGCGGTAGAATCTGCACGCATAAACACTTTTTGGGCTATTTCTTCATTTTCTGCCTTTGGTTTATTACATGAAGCCAAGACAGATGTGATTAACAATAATGAAACTGCCTTTGAAGATCTTTTTTTCATAATTATTGGATAGTTACGTAAATAGGAATTTGGTCTAAACTAAGCGTAGAATCTTGAGGAGTTCCCCAGGTATTTTCTTTTTTCAGAGTTACAACCGTATCAGTAGCAGTTGCAATTTGTTCGTTATTAAACCAAATAATTTGTTTAGTAATATGATAAACCGTATCTCCGTTAGTTTTGGTTGATAAAACTACTTCACGAGCCGATTTTTTATTTAAATTTTCTAAATTATCTTCTTTTTGAGTGTTTGAACAAGAAAGAAGTGATAAAGCTACTCCTAAAATTAATAAGTATTTCATATAAAATGTTTATTCACAAAGATGCTTAATTTTCAATTAATTTCAAAGTTCATGAGTTTGTATTTTATGAAAAATCAATCAAAAAAAACATTCGGATTTTCGTTACTTTATTAATAACTTGCAGTATAGATTCAAAAGAATTAAAAATGAGTCAACCTATTGTTCAAGTTACTAAGGTTAAGAAAACCTATCAATCCGGAGATACTTTAGTAACTGCTTTAGATACTACTTCTGAAACTTTTAATAAAGGTGAATTAACATTAATCATGGGACCTTCTGGTTCCGGAAAAACTACGCTTTTGTCATTAATTGGTTGTGTTATTTATCCAACTTTGGGAGATGTTTACCTAAAAAACATACATGTTAATCAACTTTCAGAAAATGAATTAGCTAAAATTCGATTAAATACCATAGGTTTTGTTTTTCAACAATTTAATTTAATTGAACCGTTTACCGCTTTAGAAAATGTAATGCAGCCTTTAATTCTTCAAGGAATTCCTTATAACAAAGCAAAAGAAAAAGCTATAATTGCGTTAGAAAAAGTTAATTTACTAGAACGAAAAAATAATTTACCGAAGAAATTAAGTGGAGGACAAAAACAACGAGTTGCAATTGCAAGAGCACTAGTGACTAATCCTGAAATTATTTTGTGTGACGAACCTACAGCTTCATTAGATGCTAAAAGTGGTAGTGTAATTATGGAGGAATTGAAAAATTTATCTAGACAAGATAAAGCAGTGATTATTGTTACACACGATTTAAGATTAAGAAAATTTGCCGACAGAATTATTTATGTCGAAGAAGGAAAAGTTTCTAATACCATTTCAAATGAAGAAGATTATAAGTAGTTTTTTATTATTGAGTTTTCTAATTTCTGGATGTTCAGATAAAAAAGAAAATGAAAAAACAATACAAACCGAGCAAGAAGTTGTTACAACTGTAGTTGGTATTGGGAAGGTATTGCCTAAAAATGGTATAATTCCGCTTTCGGTAACTCAAAGTAATCAGGTTATTGCATTATATAAAAAAATGGGGGATTCTGTTAAAGTAGGTGAAGTCCTATTTAAAATGAAATCAGTTTCTCAAGATTTAGCAGTTTCTTCTGCTCAAGTTAATTTACAAGCCATTCTGCAAAAAAATAAAGCGAGTGCCTTAGATTTAGATATTGCCGAGATTAAACTAAATGAACTTAAAAAAGTATATTTAACTTCAAAAGCGTTACAAAAAAAAGGAGCAGAAACCCAACAAAAAGTTTTTTTGGATAGTATTGCTTATGTTCAACAGATTCAGATTATGAACCAAATAAAGCAGAATAATATTTATAATTTAAGCTTAGTTAAAGAAAGTGAAATTCAATTGCAATCAACTAAGGTTAGCTTAGATGATCAGGAATTTAAAGCGTTAGAAGATGGAGTTTTAATTCGGTTTGATGTTGTTTTAGGACAAGTTCTTACACCAAATTCAGAATTTGGAGAATTAGCGAACCTAACTGATTTGGTAATCGAAGGGGAAATTGATGAATTGTATGCAACAGATGTTCAATTAGGGCAAAAGGTTGATGTTTATGCAGTTGGTCAAAACAAGTTGTTGACTCAAGGTGTGATTACTTTTGTAGGTTCAAGTTTGCAAAATAAATCTATTCTTTACGAAACAATTGGTGAAGCTTCAGATCGAAGAGTGCGTCGTTTTACAGTTACAATTCCTAATGAAAATAATTCCTTATTGATTAATCAAAAAGTAGAATGTAAAATTAAAATACAATGATAGCTTTAGCTTGGAAATTTATTCGGTTTGATCGTGCAAAATCCATCGGAATAATTACTGCAATTGTAATTAGTATTTTTTTAATTGGACAACAAATTGGATTATTACTTTTTTTAATGGGATTGATGGGTAATTTGGTCGGAAATGCTAACGTTAAAGATAATCAAATTTGGGTGATTGAATCGCAAACTCAAAATGCAAATACCTTATCTAAAATAGATTCTCGTTATGTTCAACAATTGCAATCAATAGAAGGAGTAAATCAAGCTTATCCAGTTTTTATTGGATATGCCGATGCAAAATTTTTAGATGGAAATACGGCTGCAGTTCAGGTTATTGGTAGCGATGCACCTAATTTTGTTATAGGACCAAATGCCTCTCGAATTTACGAAGGTAATTTAGAAAGTTTAAATGAAAGAGAAGCTGTTTCTGTTGAGTTTTTTAATGCAAAATCTTGGAATACTGAATTATATTTGAATAAAGAAATCGAATTAAATTCTAAAAGGGCAAGAGTAAAATTAATTACAAAAAATGCTCAAGCATTTGGCGGAAACTATGTTTATACTAATTTATTTAACGCACGTTATTATGGTAATTCTGATCCAACTAAAGTAAGTTTAATTGTAATTGAATTAGCTGACTTAAATCAAAAACAAAAGGTTATTTCAACTATAAATTCAATATATCCGAATCTTCGCGCTTGGGATACAAAAGCATTACAACAGTCAACTATAAAAGAAATCCTTATTTCATCTAATATGGGAATGAGTTTCGGAACTTTAGTTGTTTTTGCAATGATTTCGGGTTTTTTTATTATTGGTTTAACTTTATATTCTTCTGCCTTAGACCGTGTTAAAGATTACGGTACTTTGAAAGCCATCGGAGCAAATAAAAGCTATGTTAATCGATTATTAATCACACAAGCATTACTTTACGCTTTGATAGGTTTTTCTGTTGCTTTTTTACTTTTAATAGGATTTAGTCAGGGTGTGAAAAAAAGCGGATTGGAAATTAATTTTAGTTTTGGATATATTTTATTTTTATTAGGAATTACCTTATTCATTTCAATTGGTGGATCTTTATTTGCAGTAAGAAAGATTTCAAAATTAGAACCAGCATCTGTATTTTAGTTATGAGAAAAATTATTTTATTTATAAGTTTATTAATTAGTGTACAGATTAATGCTCAAGAACTATCGCTTTCTAAAGCTTTAGAATTAGCAAAAAGTCCACAAAAAAATCAAGCAGATCTTGAAGTTTTAAAGCGTGAGATTGATTTAAAAATTCAAAAAGCAAAGCGTTTACCGTTAATTTATGGTGATGCAAATTTACAACGTAACCTAATTGTTCCGGTAACTCCGGTTCCTGCAATTGCTTTTAATCCAAATGCTTTACCTAATGAAATTACGCCTTTAAAATTTGCAACAGATTGGTCTGCCAAAGCAGGTTTACAGTTTTCATTAGATATTTTTAATTCTCAAAATCAACTTGATATTAAATCAGCTGAATTCGAAAAAAAGCGAAGTGAAATTTCTAAAAAACAAACTACAGTTGAATTTAACAGATTAATAATAGATTTATATGCTCAAACTTATTTATCACAATTACAATATGAAGTTTCTTTAATTAATGAAACAAAGTTTAATGAGACTTTAAATATTATTTTGATTAGAAATAAAGAGGGGAGAGCTTCTGATTTAGAAAAAAATAATGCTTTACAAAAGGCTTTAGAATTAGAGTTAACGACTAATGAAGCTGAATATGTTTTAAAAAATAAGTTTTTAGAATTAGCAAATTATATAGATATTTCAATTTATGAAAGATTATCAACTTCTATTGATGAAATATTAGCATCACACTTTAAAAATGAAGATTTCGATATTGAATTTTTGAAATTAGATATCGCTCAAAAAAACTATGAAATTAAAAACAATAAATTATCATATTTACCCAAGTTAAGTTTTAACGCATTTTATGGAACACAATTCTATAACAATCAGCTAAAAGTTTATGATTCTGATTATTGGTACGGAAATAGTTTTGTAAATTTTTCAATTCGAATTCCTCTTACCGAACAATATGAGAAAGGTCTAAAATCGAAATTATCTACTTATGAATTAGAGATTTCTCAAAGTAAATTGTCAGCTTTAGAGTTAGAGAATCACATTTTTATGGAACAAAATAAAAATGAAAAACTTATTTTGGAACAAAAGATTAGAAAACAAAAGGAAATTATAGATTTGATTTCAAACAATGTTGAAATTATTAAAGTTCAATTAAATTCAGGAACAATTTTAATATCTGAATATAACTCTGAGTTAGAAAAGTTATTTAATCAAAATCAGAAGCTTTGGCAACTTAGTTATGATTTATTGATGAAAAACATGGAAAATAAATAAAAAAAGGAAGTGAATTATTACACTTCCTTTTTTTGCTTAAGAGGTAGGTTAAGCTCCATTTAAACGATAACGTTTCTTTTTCATAGCATTTTTATCAAAAATACAAGAATTACTTCTATTGATTTTGATACTCCAAATGTACAAGTATTTTTAATCAGAAAATATCCCCGAATTCTGCTATTTTTAAATAAAAAAGGAAGTGATTTTTTACACTTCCTTTTAATTTTTCGAGGGTTGGTTAGGCTCTCTAATTGTTGTTAATTAAAATACTATATAGAAATATATTATTTTTAATAAATCAAATTTAAGAACTAGATAATATTTATTCCTCACTGATTTTGGCTATTTTTCGTTAATTAAACCATATTCAATTGCTAATTTTATTGCGGTACTTAAATTACTAGTTTGAAATTTATCAATAACGTTTTTTCTATGACTTTCTACTGTGTGAGAACTTATAAAAAGCTTTTCTGCTATTTGGTTTGTTGTTAATCCGTGTGCTGCTTCTAAAAGGATTTCTTTTTCTCTTCTAGTTAATTTTGGTACTAAATTTGGTTGTTCTGTTTCTAATTCTCTCATTTTACTTTGAGTTTGAGAACAAATGAATTTTTTACCTTCATGGACAGTTTTAATTCCTTGGAGAATTTCTTCAACAGAAGCATTTTTTTGGATATAGCCTACGGCACCCTGATTTAGACTGCTATTTATTACAGCTAATTCATTATGTACGCTTAACATTATGATTAATAAAAATGGATTCTTTTTTAAAATTTTATCCATAATTTCAATACTATTTGCATCTCCTAGATTTATATCTAAGAGTAAAACATCTATTTCTATTTTAGATAAACCATCTAAAAGTTCGGCGGCGCTTTTAAAAGTTGCAACAACTTCTATAGATTCTTTATTATTTAAGATGTTTTTTAACCCTTCAAGTAATAACGGGTGATCATCTGTAATAGCAATTTTGATCATAGTTTATATTTTAGGAATGTTAAATTCAAAACTCGTACCTTTATTTTTTTCAGAATTTACTTCGAATGTTCCTTTTAAGAATTGTATTCTCGAGTGTAAATTGTTGTATCCAGCAGAATTTCTAAATTCTAAATTATTTACATCAAATCCTATTCCATCGTCTTCAACAGTAATATGATATGAGTTTTTTTCTTCAACAAATTGAATTATAATTTGACTTGCATTGGCATGTTTTATGGCATTATTTACTAATTCTTGAATTATACGGTAAATAAATAATTCTTTTTCAGTATTTAATCCTTTTGTATACCCAAGAAAATTGACGTCTATTTCAAGATTATTATTAACCATTCTAAGTGCAAATTCTTTTAATGCTGTTTCTAAACCATATTTAATAAGTATATCAGGTAATAGGTTGTGAGAAACTTTTCTTAACTTATTAATAGCAAAATTTAAATGATCGTTAATAGTTTTCAACTCTTCATTATGACGATTATCTTCTTTATTTGAAAAATCTGAAAGTTGTAATTTTATAGCAGATAAAAGCCCTCCTAAACCGTCATGTAAATCTCTAGCTAATCGCTCTCTTTCTTTTTCTTGACCACCAAGAAGTGATGTTAGTGCATTAATTTTACCTCTTTGTTTTTCCTTTTCTATAGCTAATTTGAATAATTTTTTATTCATTCTTAATTTTAATGTTCTTTGGCGTAGTAAGAATAAAACTAAGAACAGAATTAAAATAACAGCTATAATAATTATAATAAAATATGTATTTAATTTTTCATTAAACTTTAGTTCTTCCTGATAGTATAAGATATCATTATTTTTAGATTCTGTTTCTAATTGAGATAGTTTTAATTCTTGTAATTTTTGTTGAGTAATTAATTCAGAGACTTTTAGTTTTCTTTCATTATTTTCTTCTTTTAGTTTTAAATTATTTATATCAGACTGTTTTTTTAAATTTTCTAGTTCTAATAGTTTTATTTGTTGCCTTCTTTTTTCAGAAACTAGTTGAAGTTTTTCGTTTTCTTTAAGCTGAATTTTTCTTTCATATTCAGCTTCAAGTCGTTTTCCTATTTCTAATTTTTCAGAATCGTAAATTGATTTATATAGTGATATATATTTTTTTTTGTATTCAATAGCAGATTGTAAATTATTTAATTCAGTTTCAACTTCAAAAAGCTTTTCATATATATAAAGTTCTACATTATGGTCTTTGTTTTTACTCTGGCTAAGATGTTCTATAGCTAATGTGAATAAAACTTTGGCAGTTGCTTTATTATTGTTTTTGATTTCAATTTCAGCCAAAATCGAATGAATTGCTGCAAGATGATTATGTTCATCATTAGTAACAGCAATTTCTTTTGCAATCATAACTAATTCTTTAGCTTTCTCTTTGTAAGAATCAGGAAAATATCTTATGTAAATCCCAGCTAAATTTGTAGTAGCGTAAGACAAATCAGATGGAAAAGACATTGAGTTTCTATTGTAGACCTCTATTGCTTTTAGATAATTTTCTTCTACTAATTTTAGTGACGTTTCGTCTTTAGGGTTTAGTTTTAATTTTTTTTCATAATAGAAACCAATAGACATATAAGAAGAAAAAACAGCATCAGGATTATCTTGTTTTAAGGCATATTCTAAAGTTTTGTAAGCATATTTTTTATGCATTTCGAAATCGTCCCAATCGGCATAAATTCTTGATAATTCATCTGATATATCAGATTTTCTTTTCAAATTAATATAATCATCCTCAATTAAGTCATAATATCTTAAAGCTTCTAAAAAATAATTCACAGCTTCTAATTCATTTTTTTTTCTAATAGCGTGCCATCCTGCCGTATAAGAAAAATAACCTTTATATTTTGCATTTTTTGTTTTCTCTATGCTTTTTTTTGCTTCAGAAAAACTTAAATTGGATTTAACTTCTTCACCAATAACAGAATATTGAATAGACTCAATACATTTTAAATAAGCATAGCTACCGTGATCTTTCAATTTCAGTGCAGTAGTATAATTTTTTACTAATAAATTGAAAGATTCTGTTTGCTTATCATTTACTAATAAAATTTGAGCATATTTGGCAGTTACTTCATAGTAATCTTTATCTAATAGAGTTTTACTTTTGTATTGAGCTTCTGCTTTTGTTAAACCATCTTGTGAAAAAATTTTCACATTTGATAGAAGAATAATTGTAAATAATATTACTTTGGAAAAAGTTTTTAACATTATGTGCTTAATTTCTTAGACAAAATTAATAATAATATTGTCAAATATAAATATTTTTGCTATTTGCGTAGAATAAAAAACCTTTTTAATTTTACAAAAAAAATATGGCTTCAGGAATTTTCGCAATATTAGATGATATTGCTGCTCTAATGGACGATGTAGTTGTTGCAAGTAAAATTGCAACTAAAAAAACAGCTGGAATTTTAGGTGATGATTTAGCTGTGAACGCTGAAAAAGCTACAGGATTTGTTTCTTCAAGAGAAATCCCCGTTTTATGGGCAATTACAAAAGGTTCGTTTATTAATAAATTGATAATTGTGCCAATTGCATTATTATTAAATTTTTATTTACCACTTTTAATTAAAATTATTCTTGTAATTGGAGGATGTTATTTAGCATATGAAGGTGCTGAAAAAATTTGTCATTATATTCTAAAAAAAAGAAATAGCGTAAATAATAATTTAGAAACAACTTCAACATCAGAAGCTCAATTAGAATCTACTAAAATAAAATCTGCTGTAACTACAGATTTTATTTTATCTGTTGAAATTGTAATTATCGCTTTAGGTGCAGTGGCAGAAAGACAACTTTCAATGCCAGTACAAATAATAACAGTTTCAATTGTAGCTTTTCTTGCAACAGTTGGAGTTTACGGAATGGTAGCTTTAATTGTTAGAATGGATGATTTTGGTTTTAGTTTAATAAAACGCTCAAAAAATAAAGGTTTTTTATTTTCTTTTGGAAATGGTTTAGTGAAAGCATTACCGATTGTAATTAGAGCTTTAGCTTTTATTGGTACAATTGCCTTGCTTTTAGTTTCTGGTGGAATTTTTACTCATTCTATTGAATTTTTTCATCAGTTGTTCCCTTCGATAAATTCTACTGTCAAAGAGTTTTTTCTAGGATTAATTGTAGGAATAATTATTTTTGTTCTAATTGAAAATATAAAGAAGATTTTCAAAAAATAGCAATTAAAAAGGCGAGTTACAAATAGTAAACTCGCCTTTTTATTTTAAATCGATTCTTGATTTGTTTTTATAAAGTCTGTAATTAAGCAAGCAATAAATTTACCAATTACATTTCTGTTTTCATTTAATTCAAAATTTGAAGCGCCTTCACAGATATGAAAATAAGAAGCGTTTTCTAAATTTGAAAAATAGCTTACAAATTGTCTTGCTTTTTTTGTAGAGAAACCAGAATATGTCATCGCACTTGATGGCATGTTGCTAATGGCATCTAAATCTAATTCAATTCCAAAAGGTTGTTCTTTTATGTGTTTAGCAGCTGTTTTTAATTCTATTCGAAAATCTTTCTCTAAACGAATTTCTAATTGTTCGAATGTATTGAATTTAACTCGACTATAATTTTCTTTAATTCTTGAAAAAATTTCTTTAGAAGTATAATTTTCATGAATTCCAAAAATGAAATAGTTGTTTAAGAAATCTTCTTCAAAAGCGTAGGAAAATCCATTTCCGCTGTGACGACCTTCCAATGGTCTGAAATCTGTATGAGCATCAAAATTTATAACATTTACAGCTTTTCCTTTTGCGAGTGCTAAACCTTTGATATTTCCGTAAGCATTGTTATGTCCGCCTCCTATGATTATAGGAATTTTATTTGCTTTTACAATTTTTGAAACCAAATAAGCGATTTCTTTATCAATTTTTTCGACTAATTTAAAAAGTTGTTTTCTATCATCTTTATTATTTGGATCTAAATTTTCGGCAATTTTATTTTCTTCTATGAATTCATAATGACCTAAAATAGCAACCTGATTTCCTTTACAAGTTTTATTGTGTTGAATGTTTAATAAAGATTTAAGTGTAATTGGCCAAGTGGTTTCAGTTCCCGTTCTTCCAAAGTTAGCTTTTACACCTATTGATTCACAAATTCCAAAAACGACATATTTAGCTTCATTATTTAATAAGAATGTATCTATATTCTCATTCTCATCTAAAAAATGAATGCGTTCGCCAAATTTAACTTCGCCAATTCTGAAGTCAACTAATTTATTTCTTTCAGAAATGTTAAAAAACGAAAAGTTTGTCATAATTAAATGTTTGATAGTATTAGTAAATACAATAAAAATAGGTTTTTAGTAAACTTTATTTAAGTTAAAATTCTATTAAGATGTTGAGTATAAGAGAATTATTTGTAAATTTGCTATGAGTAAATATAAATCGATTGAGTCGATTATAAAATCTTTTTCATAACTATTTTTTTTCACACTAGGTTTCGGCCTAGTGTGTTTTTTATAGTATTATTCCATTTATTATAACTTGTTCGATTAAATTGCTCCCAAAAGCATACGGAATTTGATAAAAAGATTCAATTGGTTTTGTAATAATTACATTCGCTTTTTTTCCTTTTGTTATACTTCCGTGCGAATTTGATAAATCCATAGCGTAAGCAGCATTAATTGTTGCAGCATTAATTGCTTCTTCTGGAGTCATTTTCATTTTTATACAAGCGGTTGCTACAACAAAATTCATATTTCCTGATGGAGTAGTTCCAGGATTAAAATCTGAAGCTAAAGCTAAAGGTAAACCTGCAGCTAATATTTTACGAGCCGGTGTGTAAGGTATAGATATAAAATATGAACAAGTAGGTAATGCTACTGGCATTGTATTGCTGTTTTTTAATGCTTCAATATCTTCATCTGTAACAATTTCTAAATGATCTACAGATAAAGCATTGTTTTTTACACAAGCTTCAATTCCTTTAATTGCTGTAAACTGATTTACATGTATTTTACTTTTTAAACCATATTGATTTCCAACTTCCATAATTCTTGAAGTTTCTTCTACAGAAAAATATCCTGTTTCTAAAAAAGCATCTACGTAATCTGCTAATTTTTCATCTGCAATTTTCGGAATCATTTCGTTACAAATTAAATCGATATAAGCTTTGTGATTATCTTTAAATTCAACAGGAAATGCATGAGCTCCTAAAAAAGTAGCTTTAATAGCAATCGGATAATTTTCTGCTAAACGTTTAATAACGCGTAACATTTTCATTTCAGCTTCTAAAGTTAAACCGTAACCAGATTTGATTTCAATTGCACCAGTTCCTTGTTGCATAACTTCTTCTAATCGAACTTTAGATTGTTCGTACAAATCTTCTTCTGAAGTTTCTTGAAGTTTTTTAGCTGAATTTAAGATTCCACCGCCACGATTAAAAATTTCTTCGTAAGACAAACCGTTAATTCTGTCAACAAACTCTTGTTCTCTACTTCCTGCATAAACTAAGTGCGTATGGCTATCAATCCATGTCGGAAGAACTACTTTACCAGTTGCATTGATAGTTTTATCAACTTCAATGTTGGGGCAGTTTTCCATACTTCCAAAATCTACAATCAAATCGTTTTCAATAAGTAAAAAAGCATTTTTGATAGTTGGTAAATTTTTCATTTCATCACCAGAAACTTTATCTATTGATGTTTCTCTAACTTGTAAAAGTTCTTTTATGTTGATAATTAAAATTTTCATATTGGTTAGTTATATTTCTTGTAAAAATAAGATGATATTTTAAAAAAGGCTATATTTAAATAAAAAATAGATTTTGAAACGCGTTAAGTTTAATAAAGTAAAAAAATTACAACCTTATAATTGGGAATATCTTGGTAATTATTCTAATGAAGTTACCGATATCAATTTGTTTCTTTATAATGAAACTACTTTTTTTGAGCAAGATTCAAATGATATTCATCAAATTTTAGATTTAATAAATAAGGCTAAATCTGAAGATATGATGTGGTTTAATCTGCATGGATTTAACGATACTTTTATTTTTCCAGAAATGGTAAAATCATTGCAAATTCCTGCATCAACTCTAAACCAGGTTTTAAGTTTTTCTCGAAGAACTCGTTGGGAAGAACTTGATGGAATTATGTTTTTTAATTTAAAAGCCACTTTTCCTGAATTGATTGATGGAAAAATTGAGGTTATACCAATAAGTTTTATTATTAGAGAAAATCAGTTGTTTTCGTTTCAAGAAAAACGCAATAATCTTTTTGAACATATTAGAGAGCGTATTCGTACAAAAACAGGAAATGTTCGAAAAAAAAAGGAAGATTATTTATTGTATTTGATGCTTGACGCTATTATGGAAAACTTTTTTCTTACTTTAGATAATATTGAAGGAAAGGTAGAACAAACTATTTTTGAATCGAAATCAGCTAAAAAACCTCAAATTTTAGAGAAAATTCAGCACAATTCAGATAATTTAAACGATTTAAAACGTGCATTAATTCCAATTCGAGATGTGTTGTTTAGTTTAAAAAATAATTCAACTAATGATGATTTTTCTTTTTTAGAAGAAAATAATCAAATTTATTTTAGTCGTTTACATCATAAATCTTTAGAACTTATTGACCAAATTGATTACGATCTAAATCAATTAAATAATGCATCAAGTTTCTTTTTTTCGATGCAAAGTCATAGAATGAATGAAATTATGAAAGTGCTAACAATTGTATCTGTAATTTTTATGCCTTTAACTTTTATTGTTGGCGTTTACGGAATGAATTTCATAAATATGCCCGAACTAAAATTAGATTATGGTTATTATTTGGTTTTATTTGTAATGTTGGTTATGGCTATTGTAATGGTGGTTTATTTTAAGTTTAAAAAATGGTTTTAAACCCAAAAGCTAAGACGTACCTTTGTAAAGAATAAGAAAATTATAGATGGATTCGATTTCTCAAGTAGTTTTAGGCGCAGCTGTGTCAAATGCAGTTTTAGGAAAAAAAATAGGCAATAGATCTATTGTTTACGGGGCCTTAATTGGTACAATTCCCGATTTAGATGTTTGGATAGCTAAATTTTTTTATGATCCAATTACTCAAGTTCAAATTCATCGTGGTTTTTCACATTCTATATTATTTTATTTAATCTTGAGTTTTTTGTTGGCTTTTTTAATTTTTAAAATAGAGAAACATAAAGAAGTTACATTTAAGCAAAGTTATTTAGCAGTATTTTTAATTTTGTTTACCCATTCAATATTAGATGTTTTTACCACTTGGGGAACACAACTTTTTTGGCCTTTTTTTGATAAAATGGCATTCAAATCAATTTTTGTTATTGACCCTTTGTATACCATTCCATTTTTTATTTGCTTACTTATTTCAATGCGTTTTCCTAAACAAAATAAAAAACGTTTTTTTTGGAATAATTTAGGAATCGGTATTAGTTCAATGTATTTAATAGTAACTTTATTGCTGAAATTTAATGTATATTTAAAAGTTTCCAATACTTTAGAAAACAACAACGTTATATATTCGAGTTTAGTAGTTAAACCTTCGGCGATGAATACTATTTTATGGAATATTATTGTTGAAACAGAAGATGCTTTTTTAATCTCTGATTATTCTTTTTTTGATTCAAAACCCATTACTTTTGAAAAGCATCTTAAAAATCATAAATTGATTGAATCTTTAAATAACGAACCAATTATTATTCAATTAAAAGAAATTTCCGAAAATCAATTCATAATTACTTCTAACGAAAATAAACTGCAATTTAATGATCTTCGTTTTGGATTGCTTTCTAATACTTCATATGAAAAAAAATATGCTTTTTCATATGAACTTATAAACGAAAATGGAAAATGGAAAGCTGTTGAAGTTCCTAAAGAAAAACGAGATGGTGTAAAGCTTCTAAAAGATTTATGGTTTCGTTTACAAGGAAATTAGTATAAAAAATATCTATTTACCAATCAAGAATAACGTTTGTATTAGCTGTTAAGAAGTGTTTATTCTTTTTAAATTTGAAATAAAAACATGAAATTAGTTATATCTCCTGCAAAGTCGTTAGATTTTGAAACAAAATTACCAACCCAAAACATTTCACAACCTTTTTTTATTGAACAATCAAAGGTTATTAATGAAGAACTTAAAAAGCTATCTCCAAAAGAATTATCTGATTTAATGGTAATTTCAGATAAGTTAGCAGATTTAAATTGGCAACGTAATCAAAATCGAAACTTTCAAACTAATAAAATCTCAGATGCTGCACGTCAAGCAATTTATGCTTTTAACGGCGATGTTTATACAGGTTTAGATGCATATTCAATAGCCAAAGAAAAGTTTGATGTTTTGAATAACAAGGTTCGAATTTTATCTGGTTTATACGGAATTCTAAAGCCTTTTGATATTATTGAACCATATCGTTTAGAAATGGGTAAGAAGTTACAAGTTGGTTCAAATGAAAATTTATATCAAATCTGGAAGCCTTTGGTTGCAAGTTTTTTAAATAATGAAATGAAAGATAATGAGGTTTTGGTAAACTTAGCAAGTACAGAATATTTTTCTGCTGTTGATACCAAATTACTGAAAGCTAAAGTGATTACTCCAGAATTTAAAGATTACAAAGACGATAAGTTAAAAATTATAAGTTTTTTTGCTAAAAAGGCAAGAGGCTTAATGGCTCGTTATATTGTTGATAATGATATTAGTTCTGTCGAAGATTTAAAGTTGTTCAACTTAGAAGGATATATGTTTGACGAAAAATTATCTACTCAAAATAAATTGATTTTTACTAGATAAATTTTATCGAATTGTTGAAATGATTAAAAAAATCGCAATTTTTAACTAGAATCTGTTTTTTTGTTTGTATTTCAATTTTATATTAATGAATTTTGAACCATTAACAAACTTTAAAACAATGGAAAATTTTCATTATATATGTTCTGATATAATTACTATAGAAGAATTAAATACGATTTTAATCGAGGATAAAAAACTTGCATTATCTGAAGAAGCATCTGCAAATATTGAAAATTGCAGAAAATATTTAGATACAAAGATGGAAAATTCTGTTGATCCAATTTACGGAATCAACACCGGATTCGGATCTTTATGCAACGTTAAAATTTCTAACGAAAATTTATCAAAATTACAAGAAAACTTAATGAAATCACATGCTTGTGGAACTGGTGATGAAGTTCCACACGAGATTGTGAAAATTATGCTTTTCCTTAAAATTAAATCATTAAGCTTTGGTAATTCTGCAGTTCAGTTAAAAACCGTTGAACGTTTAATTGATTTTTATAACCACGATATTTTACCAGTAGTTTATGAACAAGGTTCTTTAGGTGCTTCAGGAGATTTATCACCTTTGGCACATTTAAGTTTACCATTAATAGGTGAGGGCGAAGTTTTTTTTGAAGGTTACAGACAACCTGCTTCTAAAGTTTTAGAAAAATTTGGATGGGAGCCAATCACGCTTCAGTCTAAAGAAGGTTTAGCTTTATTAAATGGAACTCAATTTATGAGTGCTTATGGCGCTTATGTGGTAATTAAATCTATGAAATTGTCTTATTTAGCAGATTTAATCGGAGCGGTTTCTTTAGAAGGTTTTGATGGGAGAATTGAACCTTTTAATGAATTGATTCACTTAGTTCGTCCGCATAAAGGACAAATTCTAACAGCTGAGTTTTTTAATGATGTTTTAGAAGGAAGCGAATTGATTATACAATCTAAAGAGCATGTTCAGGACCCATATTCTTTCCGTTGTATTCCTCAAGTTCATGGAGCATCAAAAGATGCTTTAGATTACGTGAAAAAAGTTTTTAGAACAGAAATTAATTCAGTTACAGATAATCCGAATGTTTTCTATAAAGATGATATTATTGTTTCTGGTGGAAATTTCCATGGACAACCATTAGCTTTAGCTCTTGATTTCTTAGGAATTGCGATGGCTGAATTAGGAAATATTTCTGAGCGAAGAACTTATCAGTTAATATCTGGATTACGTGGTTTACCTCCGTTTTTAGTAAAAGAACCAGGATTAAATTCAGGCTTCATGATTCCACAATATACAGCAGCAAGTATTGTTAGTCAAAATAAACAATTAGCTACACCAGCATCTGTAGATAGCATTGTTTCAAGTAACGGACAAGAAGATCACGTGAGTATGGGAGCAAATGGCGCAACCAAACTTTACGAATTGTAAATAACTTAGAACGCATTTTAGCAATTGAATTGATGAATGCAGCGCAAGCTTTAGAATTCAGAAGACCTTTAAAATCAAGTGATTTTATTGAAAGTTTTGTTGGTTCATACCGTGATGAGGTTGCTTTTGTTGAATCTGATAGAATTTTACATTACGATATCGAAAAATCTATAAACTTTATTAAATCATTTCAAATTGATTTTGAATAAATTGTGAAATGATTGTTAGAATAAAACAGCACTTTTGAATTATTTTTAAGTGCTGTTTTCTTTTTAATATTATCTTTGTAGGCTATTCTAATAAAAATAAATTGGTTACTTTTAATAAGTTAAAAATACTTAACGATCCTA
>NZ_CANRNX010000047.1 GCF_947632075.1 uncultured Flavobacterium sp. | reverse complement strand
TATCAATTATTTAAACGTTAATAAATACTAAGGTACTAAATCATCGCAGCGAAAGCTACCGGAGGTTTAGTTCAACATCGGTTTATCCAAAGTTTTTTTAAAAAAAATTCTTAATTATAGTGAAATAGTTACTCATTTCATAGTATTTAGTAAAGCATAAAAGTACAATAATTGAAAAGTATTTTTTATACTTAGATTTTTAGGCATTAAAAATGAAAATTTAACATTTGATCTGAACTTAAAATGGGAAATTCGAGCATATAAAGCGACTTTATTTAGCTGAGCAGTACGATTCATCAACTGATATTCGGCTAATTTGGAACAATAATAGTCTCTTGATGCTTTCGCATATCCATTTTGAAGCAATAATTCATTCAAACATATGCTTGTATTTAACTACAAAGAAAAACTAACAATCAATTTTAAATAATTTTAAAAATTTTACAGAATCTTTTAAACAATAAAACAATATTTTGTTCAAAAAACATTACAAAATAGAAGTCAAAAAAAGCCGTTTAAATTTAAAACGGCTTTTTTTTAAATAATTTGAATTTGGTGATTAATTTCTAATAGTTTTTGAATTAATTCTTCTTTTAAATATTCTAACTCAAAAGTTCCTTTTTTATCGTTACTTGAAATTTCAATTCCTTTCGCTGTATTCTTAATTGTATCGATTAAGTCAACGTTTATAAACATAACGTCATTAATACTTTTAGGTTTAGCAGGATAAAAAATCAAACGTTTACTCGTAATCATTAAATCACCTTCTTCATTTGTTTCATCTTTTACATTAGCAATGAAGTTAACTTTTTCATTTTCAGAGAAGCTATTTTGGAAAGCTTCAAAAATATGTTCCATTTATTCTTGTTTAGTTTTTTGTTCTTTATATTCTTTTTCTTCCCTTCTGTTTTCTTGGAATTTTAAAAATTCAACGCCATAATCATCATCTGGAAATTGATTTTCATCATTAGTTTTTTGATTTTGACTTTCCTTTTTAGCTTTTTCTTTTGCACGTTTATCTGCACTTACTAATATTTTACGAAGTAATTCTCTAAAAGTATCAAATCCTACTTCGTAAGTTAATCCAACACCTTGTGTATAACCAATACCTTCACCAATATAATTAATGTCATTCTCTCTGTTAAATACACGTCCTCTTAAAGTTCCGTCTTCATTTAAAAGTAATTGAACTTCAACATCTCCAATAATTACGTTATCCTCTGCTCCACCAACAGGAACTCCTAATTTACCATTAACAAAAATTTTATCGTTAATTTGTGTCTGAAGCGTTACTCCTACTCTTGCAGCATCATCATCTGCTAAAGGGTTTCGAGCACTTTGCGAATAATTTAAACCTACTTTGAATTTTCCGTCTTCGTCAGAGAATAAATCGTCAAATAAACTACTTGCACGTTCAAAAAGACTACCGTAAACTGCAGAAGATGCTGTATTTGCAGTAATAAAACTTCCGGTTGCTAACAATGCCATAGCTTGAGTTTCACGAGTATCTTTATCTGCTAATTTATAATCTATTTCAGATTTTATTGATGAAGATATATTAGGAAAATTAATTTCAAAATCAATATTAGGATTACTTAAATTCCCAGTTAAAACAATAGCAACATCAGTATCTACTTTTCTGTTAATAGCTGAATTTTCAACAATTATAGCTGGATTTGCTTGTGTTTTGTAAATTGCACTTAAATCTAAAGCTGCATTCAATGGATCTCCGTCCCAACGAATGGTTCCATATTTTTTTACTAAGAATTTTTTATCAATTATTACACCATATTTGAAATTATAATATCCTTCATAAACTTGAAAATCTCCCCACATATTAAAACTTCCCAACGTATTAATTGCCATGGTAATGAAACCAGCACCTTTTCCTTTCATGGCGTGACCTGTTTCAATATCAAGAATTACTTCAATTTCGGCATCAGGAGTGATTTCAAATTCAAAATCTAACTGAATTCCTCCAAATTGATTTGGGTTTATGTTTGTGACAATTCCCTTTTCTCTATTTCTTTTTTCTTCAGGAGATAAAAAATGAATAAAATTATTATCGCCAACTCCACCAGTATCACCTAAAGGTATTTTAATATTTGTACCAGATTGAGATTTTGCTTCAATTTTTATATGTAAAGCTTCTGCCGGGCCTAAAATTGTAGCGAATCCATCAATAAAAGCAACTCCGAAATATGGTGTACCTTCTACATATTTCGTATCTAATGCTAATAAATTGTTAGAACCTAATCGTAAATCTAAATTCCAATCTTGGAAAATTTTATGACTAATTGTTCCATTAATTACACCTTTAGTTTGATATTTTGAATCGGTAATATTGGCATTTCTTAATATGAATTTTGACTCAGAAACATCTAAAGTTGTATTTTCTTCAAATACATAATCAACACCAGTAAATACAGGACGCATTCCTGAATTCTTTAAGTACAAACGTCCGTCAATTTTTGGATTTTTATGAGATCCTTTAATCGCAACTCTACCAGATGCGTCACCACGAACATCTGACATAATACTTGATAACAAAGGTGCAATTGTTTTTAAATTAAATTCGGTAAAACCTGCTTCTAAATCTAATTTGCTTTGGTCTTTAGATACACCAATACTTCCGTTTAATAAAAAACTTTCGTTTTCATTATTAACGATATTAGATCGAAGATTAAAATTTCGTAAACTTTCGTCACCAGAAATATCAAAGGTGAATAAGCCTAAGAGAATATCGTTAATTTTTAAACTTTCAATAGTTAAATGAGAAGTTGGTTTAAATATTTTATTTTCTTGAATAAAAGATATGTTTCCGTTTACTAAACCATCAAAACTCAAATTATCTATTTCTGGTGTTACTTTTGACAACTCGACTTTATTGAAACTTAAATTTAGATTTTTATATACAGAATCTCTTAAAACACCATTAAATTCAACAGATTGATCGTTATGTGATAAAGAAACATGTTCAACATTAAAGTCGGTCAACTTTTTATTAAAAATGATTCTATTATTTTTATCATCCGTTTCATTTAAATACCATAACGAATTTTTAAAATTTATTTCTGATTTTTGAAATCCTACAACTGATCTATTTCCTTCATCAATTGTATAATAAAGGTTTAAATTAAAATTATCTTTAGCTTGTTTACCTCCTTTAAATTCGGTTCTGGTAAACAAAGTGTCATTTTGGGTTACATTTAAAAAATTGAAATCTACAATATCATAATTAGGAACTTGAATAGAATCGATTGTTAAATACGCATTAAATAATGGATTTTGATTATCAACAGTCAAATCAATTTTTTTAAAGGCATTTTTAGCAAATTTTACAAATGGCGAATTTAAATTAAATTTAAACTCTCCATCATCTGCATTAATATTTCCTTGAACTTTTGTGTTTGTACTGATTTCAATATCTGGAACAAAAATTTCTACAATTTTACTATTGATGTCAAAATCAAAATCTAAAAACTGCCCTTCATCTAATTTATTGGGTTTGTAGTTGGTATAGATGGAACCTAAAGCATTTTCAACTATATCTTTAACTTGCTTGATTTGATATTTTCCACGTACAAAACCGTTTAAAATATCTGGCGAATCCATTTCAATAGTTCGCACTCCACCTTCATCAAAAGATGATTTTAACTCGAAGTTACTAAAATAATATTCGCTTTTGGAATTGATGTATTGAGCATCTTCAACATGTAAAATACCTTCAAAATCATTAACTGAATTTCCTGAACCTACTAATTGAATGTTTCCTTTGAAATCAGAAATACTATCTTTTACAAATTTTAATGCATTAAGATCTAAATGTTTAACGTCTAACTTAAAATCGAAATTTTTTAAGTTTGATTTAAAATCTATATTTCCATCAAAATCTAACAAAGCGTTCACATCGTTACTAACTAAAGTTCCTTTATATTGAGGCCATGTTAAATTTCCATCTAAACTTATATTTTTAAAATTATATTTATTAAAAATAAAAGAATGAATATCTCCAGATACATTGGTATCTAAACTCTCTGCATCAAAACCTTTGCCGTCAATTGATAAATCTAAACTTACCGTTTGAAAATTAGAATCTGAAATTAAATTTCCTATATTGAAATCAACTAAACTAACATTGCCTTGATAAGTTGCCAATTTTGGCTGATTTAGCTTTTGCATAGATAATTTTGCAACTGCTTTTCCTAAGTTAGAAATAGCTTTGAAATCTGCATTTACCTGAAAATTAGAATAATCAATAGTACCATTTAAATCAATCATTCCTAAAGAAGTTAATTCATTTGGAAGTGAATTTTCTAATACATTAGGAAGTAAGGAAACTAAATTTTCACGAGAAATAAATAAACGTTCTAAATTAGCATCAATTTTAAATTCTTTATTTTTATCAACTAGATTATCAAATTGAAAAACACCACGGATTTGAGAATTTAAATCATCATAAATATTAGTATTTTCTAATTTAAATTTATTTAAAGTACCAATTAAATTCGTTTTTAAATAGATTTTTTTGCTTTCACCGATTTCATCATAAAAATTACGCAATTCATTTGTATCTAAAACTGACTTTTCGATATTTACATTCAAGATTACTTTATCTACAAAATACTTTAAATCACCAACTTCATAATTCATTTTTACAGATCCTTTTATTTCAGAACCTTTAGTTTTTAGGTTCAAATCAAGTAAATCCATCGAAGTTCGAGTCATAGCAAATGAAGTCTGAAGATTTTCAACTTCAAATCCGTGGTGATCAACGAAACTTAACTTTTTAATTTGAGTACTAATATTTGGTCCTTTAATTAAAAGTTTTTCAATTACACCATTTAATGACGTGAAATTAAGCACATCCTGTTTTTCAATATTTTCATCAGTTATACTAAAAGCTCCAGATTTAACTTCAAGCTTCTTAACACTCATCAAAAATTTTCCTGAACCAGGCTGGCCATCATCAACAATGGCAACAAACTTATCTAAATTTGTTAATGAATCACCCTTGTAGGTACGAATGTGAAAATCTAAATTTTGAATTTTAGTAGATCCGAAATACAATTGCCCTTCAAGAAGTTTATTAAAATCGGCAATATTAGTTTCTAATTTACCAATTTTACCTAAAACGTTTTCACGATCATCACGAACTGTTAAATTTCGAATAACTACATTTCCATCAATTCTAATAGAAATTAAACCTATTGAAGAATCTATATTTAAATTTTCCTTTACTTTTTTGCTTGCGAATTGTGCAATCGCCGTTTGCACCACCGGAAAAGTCAAGGCAGAAGAAATTCCTACTATTAGTAACAAAATCACTAATAGAAAACGAAATAGTATTTTATAAAATTTTTTGATAATTGTAATTGTTTTAAATTTGCTTTCAGAAATTCTTGTACTGAACAAAAATAGAGAATTTCGATCAAAATCTGCTATGAAAATAGTTATATTTTAAGTGATAATGAATAAGAAAGAAACCTATATTTTAGCCATTGAAAGTTCTTGTGATGACACTGGAGCTGCAGTAATGCTAAACAACAAAGTAATCTCTAACGTTGTTGCAAAACAAGAAATTCACGAACAATATGGCGGTGTTATTCCTGAACTTGCATCACGTGCTCACCAACAAAACATTGTTCCTACGATAGATGTGGCTTTAAAACAAGCAAACATTACTAAAGAACAATTGGCTGGCATTGCGTTTACGCAAGGTCCGGGTTTAATGGGTTCTTTACTTGTTGGCGGTTCGTTTGCTAAATCATTAGCAATGGCATTAAACATTCCGTTAATTGCTGTAAATCATATGCACGCACACATTTTAGCGCATTTTATTGACGAAGAAGGATTTGATAAGCCAACATTCCCATTTTTAGCATTGACCATCAGTGGTGGACATACACAAATTGTAAAGGTAAATTCGTTTTTTGATTTAGAAATTCTTGGGGAAACTACCGATGATGCTGTTGGTGAAGCATTCGACAAAACAGCCAAAATTCTTGGTTTCCCTTATCCAGGCGGTCCGTTAATTGATAAATATGCAAAAGAAGGAAATCCGAAAGCTTATCAATTTACAAAACCTAAAGTTCCTGGTTTAAATTTCAGTTTTAGTGGATTAAAAACTCAGATTATGTATTTCATTCAGAAAAACGTAGCTGAAAACCCTAACTTTATTGAAGAAAACAAGGCTGACATTTGTGCATCTGTTCAACATACCATTATCAGAATTTTAATGGATAAACTTAAAATGGCTGTTGCCGAAACTGGAATTAAACAAATAGCAATTGGCGGCGGAGTTTCTGCAAATTCAGGTATAAGATCTACTTTAAAAGAAGGTGAAAAAAAATACGGATGGAAAACTTTTATTCCTAAATTCGAATACACAACAGACAATGCTGCAATGATTGGAATTGTAGGATATCACAAATATTTAGAACAACATTTTAGCGACAATTCAACTGTTTCTAAAGCAAGAATAGAATTTTAATTATGCAATTATTTTACACTTCCGAAATAAATAACGATACAGAAACTTACTTTTTTGACAAAGAAGAAAGCAAACACATAGTTAAAGTTTTACGTAAAAAAGAAGGTGATATTTTATTTGTTACTAATGGTTTAGGTTTTTTATTTAAAACTGAAATCATACTTGCATCAGAAAAAAAATGTACCGTTAAAATTATTGAAAGTGAACAACAAAACGAACTTCCGTTTTATATTCACTTGGCTGTTGCTCCAACAAAAATGAACGACCGTTTTGAGTGTTTTTTAGAAAAAGCTACCGAAATTGGAATCCAAGAAATCACTCCAATTATATGTGATCATTCAGAAAGAAAAATTATCAAAACAGATCGTTTTGAAAAGATTTTACAATCTGCAATGAAACAATCAAATCAGTTCTTTTTACCAAAATTAAACGAACCAATATCGTTTAAAGAATTCATGAATTTAAATCATGGAGGTAATTTATACATCGCACATTGTGAAGAAACAGAAAAGAATGATTTACATAAAAACATTCCAACAAACGAAAAATATACCTTGTTAATTGGACCTGAAGGAGATTTCTCAACCAAAGAAATTGAAACTGCAATAAAAAACAATTACAAACCAGTTGCACTAGGAAATACGCGTTTAAGAACCGAAACAGCTGCCGTTGTAGCTTGCCATACTTTTGTTTTAGCTAATTCTTAATTTATGAATATTTCGTTTTTATTAGAACCTAAAATTCAGCAATTTATTAATGAAAATCTTAATACAGATATTCAAAAATTAGCTTTAAAAAAAAATCCGTTTCCTGAATATGATTGGAAATTAATCATCAATCAAATTCATGCGAAGCAAAAAGCACAATACAAGCTTCCTACTTGGTTTAAAACAGAAAATATTATTTTCCCAACGAGTTTATCAATCGAACAAACTTCGTCTGAACCTTTGGCTCAATTTAAATCGAATTTAGTTTCAGGGAGTAAATTAATAGATTTAACTGGTGGTTTTGGAATTGACGCATATTATTTCGCTAAACAATTCAATCAAGTTTATCATTGTGAATTTAATGAAGAACTTTCGGAAATTGTTTCTCTAAATACAAAGTCATTAGGCGTAAATAATATTAAAACTTTTAAAGGAGATTCGTTAGAAAATTTAGAACGTTTAAACGAAACTTTTGATTGGATTTATATAGATCCAGCTCGAAGAAGCGACACTAAACAAAAAGTATTTCTATTAAAAGATTGTACGCCAAATGTTCCTGAGAATTTAGATTTGTATTTTAAATTTTCTGATCAAATTTTAATTAAAACAGCGCCGATCTTAGATATTTCTGCCGGAATTCAAGAATTACATTCGGTTAAAAAAATACACATCATAAGTTTAGAAAACGAAGTAAAAGAACTACTTTGGATTTTAGAAAAAGATTATAAAAAAACTATTGAATTAGAAGCTGTAAATATTGACAAACAAGGTAATACAACCAGTTTTAAATGCGTATTAGAAGACGATTTTAGTTGTAATTATCATTTACTTGAAAAATATTTATACGAACCTTTTAGTTCCGTAATGAAAACTGGTAATTTCAATAAAATTGCGAATACATTTAACTTGGATAAACTTCATCAACATTCACATTTATACACAAATGAAAATTTGATTGATTTCCCAGGAAGAAGATTTGAAATTGAATCGATTATTCCTTATCAAAAAAAGGAAATGAAAGCTACCTTTGAAAATCAGAAATTCAATATCAGTATTAGAAATTTCCCTATTTCTGTAGAAGAAATTAGAAAAAAATGGAAAATTAAAGATGGTGGCTCGAAATTTGTTTTCTTTACAACAGATATTCAAAATGAAAAAATAGCCATTATTTGTAACAAAATTTAATATGAAAAAAATACTATTTTTAATATTGCTTGCATCAACAACTTTGGTTCAAGCTCAAAATAAAAAATGTGAAATTGATTACGAAATTAAAAACGATTCGGTAAATCTAATTAAACTAAAAGATCAGCTGATTTTTGAAAAAATATTTCCAGAAAAAACAGAAAGTATTTTATTTTCTTTGATTCGAAATGGTGAAGAAAACGTTTTACAATTTCAATGGTTAGAAAAAAGTAAAGGTTTCACAATTAATCGATGTTTTAACAATGATTCTGAAATTGAGATTGATTTAATCGATGCAAGTTCCGTTCGGTTGAAAATTTATGATAATGAAATTTGTTCTCAATTAATTTATGATGAAGTTGGAAAAAATAATTTAAGAATTTTAAACACCTATTTTAAAATAGAACAAGCAGATTTGAATAAATTACTACATTCTAAAATGTCATTACTAACCGTACACTTTGCTACAGGAAAAGAATATTATAACATAAAAGAGGAATTAAAATCTGACAATTCAGCCACAGAAACCAAGCCTGCATTCTTTTTTATTGAAGAATTTCCGTGCTTAAACTAATAATCATAAAACAAAAAATATGTTATATCAACCCGTTTTTAATGAGTTTTACGAAATAGTGAAAAACAGTATTACCAAAGGTATATTTGCTAAATTAACTTTAGCAAAAACCATGGGCGATACAGAATTAAAAAACGTTTATATAAACTTAAACATCTTAGAAGACGGAACTTATAATTTCGCTTTTTTAAGCAGATATAAAACAGAAGAAATTGAAAGTTTTCATACTATTGATGAAGCTTTTGAAATTATTAGCTCATATATCAAAAATCCATTTTTAACCGCTTTATTATTCACCATAGAAAATGATTATACTTTTAAAGTGAATAAAAAAAATGCAGGTTCTATAATTATACAGCCACCTACATTTAAAAATATTTCACCTGTAATGCAAGAAATTTTAGATCGTAAAAAATAATAAAGTCAGGAATATCCTGACTTTATTATTTTAATGAGGCAATTTGTTTTTTATTTTTCCATAAATAAAGGTTCCTATTAAAGCCCCAACTATCACAATTATCATAGGTAAAACACCTGCACCAACCATTACAAACATAGGCCCAGGACAAGCTCCTACTAGAGCCCAACCTAATCCGAAAAAAATACCACCAATTAAATATCTAACAATTGATTTTTGTTTTGGAGCGATTACGATTTTATTTCCATCAATATCTTTTTTCTCAAAACGTTTTATCCATTGTATTCCAAGTAAACCAACAACCAAAGCACTTCCAATAAATCCATACATGTGAAAAGATTGAAAATGGAACATTTCATAAATTCTAAACCAAGAGGAAGCTTCTGCTTTGTACATCGTAATTCCAAAAATTACACCAATAAGTATATATAATATATTTCGCATGTTTTAAAAAATTAGAGGATAAATTAAAAAAGACATTACTAAACCTCCAATAAAAAATCCGACTACAGCAATTAAAGAAGGTAATTGTAAATTACTCAAACCTGAGATAGCATGACCTGAAGTACAGCCACCAGCATAACGAGTACCGAAACCAGCAAACATCCCTCCTATTAATAGAAGAAGTATATTTTTAAAACTCCAAACTTCAAATAATTCTGTAGGTTCATATGATTTTCCAGCACTTTGAAAACCTAATACATTTAACTCTGAAATGGTTTGAGAAGAAATATCTGGAATTTGATTATGCGATAAAAAGTTAGCCGCAATAAAACCACCTATCATCGCTCCTACTAAAATTAATAAATTCCAACGTTGATTTTTCCAATCAAAATTAAAGAATTCACAATCTTTTCCTGCTCCTAAAGCAGAACAAATGGTTCTAAAATTTGAAGAAACACCAAAATTCTTTCCTAACAAAATTAAAAGAATCATTAACAAGGCAACAATTGGTCCGCCAATGTACCATGGCCAAGCTTGATAAATAACATTCATAAATAAATAATTTGATGCAAATATCTCAATTAAAATTGTGGGTTTATGTTACAAAAGTTACAAAACTTTGTGGTATTTAAATTTATAGTCCAAAATTTAATCCAAAAGTTAACATCAATTCTTCAGGACTTTTATGCATATTTATTTTAAGTCGCATTACTTCTAAGAAATCAAACCAAATACCACCTCCATAACTTATATGCCATTTATCTGAGAAATCATGGTCTTGCCAAACTCTTCCGTAATCAAATCCTAATGACAATCCGTAGGTAAAAGGTAATAGCCCCCTATTTACTTCATAAATTTTAAAATTTAAATCTGACGAGTGAGCAAATGCACTTCTGCCAGTAAATCTATTAGCTCTATAGCCACGCAAATAATTGTTGCTTCCTAAATCTGCAGCTTGATAAAAATTAAATGTTTTTCCTATTATTGTTTTTCCATAAAAAACAGTTTCGAATGAAATACTTTTAGATAAATTTATTGGAACAATGAAACCAAGTGAACTCGTTATGAACGTATGATTTTTGTTAAAATCTTTACTCAAAGTCTTAAAACCAGTGTGAAGCAAATAATGAAATCCTAAAGTTGGATTCCCTGTACTGTTATAATTTTTGAAGTAATACTCTGTCTGAACTCCAACAAACTTGTTTGAAGTATAATCTTCATCGTTAAAAAACTGATCTATAAATCGATCTGTAGTATTCATAATCTTTACACTTTCAAAAGTAGGTCCGAATAAAAATTCACCTCCATTTCTTCCTTGATATTTGTACGAAGGGTAAAGCAAAAGTTGTTCGGTACGAATTCTGAAATAATTTTCTTTAAACAAATCTCTCAAATAGGTTGTTTCATTTCCGTAACCAAAAAAATTCTGAGTATAATTAGCAGATCTTGTGTTCAGTTCAACTTGAAAATACCAATTTCGTGTACTATTTCTAAACTTACCTGTGTATTCTAAATATCCACCATTCGTTGCAAAATCAAATCTTCCACGTAATTTATGTTGTTGTGAAAAATCTTCTTGATCAAAAACTTTTCTAACCAGTTTTGTATTAACCCCAATCATAACACCATTGTCTTTGTTATAATCTAAATCAGGAATAATAGTAAAAATATTTATTGGAGTATTTTTATAATCGTATTGATTTAAAATATAATTATCTCGAAGAACCACAGAAGTTTTCCAGTTTTTATCAATAGTATTTGGTTCAGATTTATAATCATGAATTACAACTTTATTACGAGTTTTAATATCGTAAGAATCATGATTTTCTCCACCGATTAAACGAATTTTAGTTTTTGATTTTTCTCCACGAACTATGAAATCATCAGCTTGATCTAAACCATAAACCCAAAGATTTTTAGTTATTTTAGAATTATAATTAAAATGCTTTATTTTCTTATTTTCTTCAAAAACAGAAACTTCTACTTCATTTTTATGTGTATCGATTTCAAAAATATTCTTTGAATTTGTGCCGAATATGATACCATGTTTCATTAATTCATTAAAATATTTTTCAGAGAAATCAACTAATCCATCACGTCTTTTAATTAAATGCTTTTGCAATTTTTGCGTGTCTGAATTTTGTACTTCTAAAGGTAAATTTAAAAATGCTTTTTCTATTACTTCATTAGAAATTGAATCAACAATTTGTTCTGCGATCTTTTTCCAATCATCTAAAGTTGAATTCTGCAAAAAAACCTTATCTAACGGAAAAGCAGATTTATTTATCCAACGCGGATTAGCATAACTACCTTTAAATCCATGCATGTGACGAAAAGTAGGTGTTTGTTTTAATAAAGCAAAACCTAATCCGTCCATTTTCGAAAAAGCATGTTTTCGATTTATTGCGATAGGTTGAAAAACTATTTTATTATCTTTTTCAACAACTTTCCAATTCCATTGGTCCGGATGTCGATCCCAATCACCAATTAGTAAATCAAATAATCTTGATCGCAAATACAAGTCTTCATCAATTTTGTAATCTGAATTCTCTTGAATAAAAAATAAAACATCATTTGTTTTTAAAATTTCACCAATTATTGGTTTAGGATTTAAAAAAGGTTCGGTTTCAGATTTAGGAATGTAATCTGCGAGTAAATACATTTCGTCACCAAAATCAGAATTGTATTTACCTAATGCTTTTTGTTTGGGTATATACACCAATTTAGAATTACTTGAATTCAAATTTGTTGCTTTTGCCAATTCATCAACCACAAGCGGAATATAGGGATGTGCTGACGTATAAAAATCATTAACAAAATCTGCTAAATAAGTATTTTCAATCTTTCCTTTTAAGCTTAATTCTTTAAAAATTAACGATTCTAAAAAAAACTCTGGATTTTTTCGAAGTCTACGCATTTCAAATTCTTTCCCATTTTTGTTTTTCAAGCGTAGAAAATATGATTGATCATCACGGTCAGAAATTACAGGAAATAAACCATTAAAAACCGTGTCTAAGTTTATAATCGGTACTTTAACTTCTTTGGCGTAAATTTCTCTGTAATGCTTTCCAAAAACAGATCTATATAATAAGTTCTTTTTAATTTCATTTTCTTTATAAACAGAGGTTGAAATACTGTCGTTATGAATAAGTGGTAAATTAGTTAACGTAACTGTATCTGCTTGATAAATTATTTCGTTAAATATTTTTTCTTTTGAATTAAAAAATTCTAATTCAACAGTTTTATCTTCAAAAACATTTAAAACACTAAAACCTAAACTTCCTGAGGTGAAGCCGTTAGAAGAAATCACGCGAGCTTCATTAACTTTAGAAGCAGAACCAGAGATAACTTGTTTAATATTGCCTTGATTTATATATTGTAAATTATTTTCATGCCCAGAAACAAAAAAAACTTGTGGCTGATGAGCCACAATTGCTTTTATACGTTTAATTAATTTTTGATATAACTTATAATGCATATCTTCAGTTTTAACACCTGAAGCCCTTTTCCAAAAATTAAAAGCTGTACCTAATAAAGGTAAAGGTTTCATATCATCTTGAAAAGAATAATGTCCAGCATGCTTACCACCCGATAAAACTGGATGGTGCATGGCTACAATGGTTATTTTATTTTGATTTTCATTTACAAGATATTTGAATTTTTCAAACAAATCTTCTCTTGAACGAATTTCACTTTCATGATTAATTTTAGGATACAAATTCCAATCTTGAATAAACCATTCGCTATCAATTACGATTAAAGAAATTTTATCGTTTATTTCGATTTCTGAAATAGCCTCATATTTTTGAGGTAAAAAGGCTAATGAATTTTTTAGCTTAGAAGTAATATATTGTTTCTGAAATATTAACCCATTTAAACCAAAATTCCAATCTAAATTGCCACTTAAAAAGTAAGATTTCCCTTTAAAGTTTTCAATTAGATTTAATTGTTTATCCAATTTATTTTCAAATAATTCAGTATTTATTTTATAGGATTTACTTTGGTTAAAATCATCAATATTATTACCTAAAAAAAGAACTGTAGTAGGTTCTGAAGATGTTGAAATTATTTGCTTAATACTTTTAAAATTCTCTTCAACTTCAGGAGTTTGTTCTCCTCCGGCATCACCAATTAAAATAAATTTATGATTGATTTTTTTATTTTTATCAGAAATCTGTTTTTCTAATTTTAATTCACTTCCTCTTTGCTCATGAAAAGTTGCACATGACACAATTAAATTAAAAAAATAAAAAAGTAAAATAAGTTTTAAAACACTATTTTTTAAAATCATACAATTTGTAATTAAAGCTTACTTGTAATTAAAATAAACATTTCAAGTTCAAAGATAATTATCTTTAACATATTAAAGTTTATATTAATTAGAAAAAAAACACGTTAAAATAACATTTTGATTATAAAATCTAATCTGATTTAAAAATTAAAATTTTCATTATTTTTAAAGTACTTTTGTTATACAATAACATTCAAATTAAAAAATTAGAATGAAAATTTACAACAGAAACAACTTTTTCAAGCATACTTTTTGCATTTTCAATGAAGTCAATCCTAATTGTTTACCACATGAAAATCCTGATTATATAAGTAAATCAAATAGTTCGTATTTTTTTACTGAAGAAGGTGTATTTAGAAAATCAAATCATTGGGGAAGAGCCGCAAATTGTCGATGGAAATTAGTTTCAGATTCATATAAATCTCAAAACACAATTGTTGCTTACGCAAAATGGACTGATTTTTATCCAAATAATGAAACTGAAAAGCTTTATTTCATTCGAATTACCGAAAATTCAGAAGTAAATTTTCATCATAAACATGAAGAATTTTATACTAAAAACGATGTTTTAAGAACTGCTTTAGAAACATCTAAACGTATAAAATATATAATTGAAGTTATTGAAACTACAAATTGGAGTAAATATATTGATTATTCAGATTTCAATAAACTTAGAGAATTGGTTGTAAAAGAGTTACTTTTTACTAACAAAACTTTTAACAATATTAAAAAAGAATGCAATGGGAAGACGTAATGAAACCAATCGCTTAGCTCATAAAAAGAAAATAGATCAAAAAAAGGAAAAAGAGCTAAATGCGAAAAACTCAAGAAAAGATAAATTAAAAGAAATCATTGCAGGTTTTAATAAACTTAAAAATAATTAAAAAAACATTTCTTTTATTCAATATTTTTTCGTCCCTTTAGTTAAGTACTTCATTAAAAAAAATAGGTACGAAAATTGCATTGAAAATAATATACACCCTAAAAAATTTTATAATGGACGATAATTTTTCACCAAGAGTAAAGGAAGTTATTACCTTCAGTCGTGATGAAGCACTGCGTTTAGGGCACGATTACATTGGTACAGAACATATAATGCTTGGACTTTTACGCGAAGGCCAAGGAGAAGCTATAAGCATTTTGATTAATCTTGATATTGATTTAGATTTTCTTAAGAATCGTTTTGAGGCTTTAGTACCAGAAAATCCAAATGTAGCATTCTCAGCTGAAAAAAAGAACATTCATTTAACAAGACAAGCTGAAAATGCTTTAAAAAGAGCTTTTTTAGAAAAAAAATTATATAAAACTGATGTGATCAATACCGGACATATTTTAATGTCTATCTTAAGAAATCAAGACGATCCTACAACTATTTTATTAAATCGTTGCAACGTGGATTACGATTCTTGTAAAGAACAATTTATTTCAATTCTTTCTGATTCAGAAAATGAAAAAGATTACGAGAATGATTTCCCAAAAAATGACGCTTTTGATAACGACGGAGATGATGACAGACAAAATGACAGCTTTTCTTCATCAAGTTCTGCCTCTAATAAATCTACAAAAAAATCTAACACACCTGTTTTAGATAATTTTGGTCGTGATTTAACAGAAATGGCTGAACTTGGAAAATTAGATCCAATCGTAGGACGTGAAAAAGAAATTGAAAGAGTTTCTCAAATTTTAAGTCGTAGAAAAAAGAACAACCCTTTACTAATCGGAGAACCAGGTGTTGGTAAGTCTGCTATTGCAGAAGGTTTAGCGTTAAGAATAGTCCAGAAAAAAGTATCTCGTATATTGTTCAATAAACGAGTAATCACTTTAGATTTAGCAAGTTTAGTAGCTGGTACCAAATATCGCGGACAATTTGAAGAACGTATGAAGGCTGTAATGAATGAATTAGAGAAAAATACTGACATTATTCTTTTCATCGATGAAATTCATACTATTGTAGGTGCTGGAGGTGCTACAGGTTCTTTAGATGCGTCTAATATGTTTAAACCTGCTTTAGCACGTGGTGAAATTCAATGTGTTGGAGCAACAACTTTAGATGAATATCGCCAATACATTGAAAAAGATGGTGCTTTAGAACGTCGTTTCCAAAAAGTAATTGTTGAACCAACTTCTGTTGATGAAACTATTACCATTTTAAATAATATTAAAAATAAATACGAGGATCATCACAACGTGATTTATTCGCCTGAAGCAATTGAAGCGTGTGTAAAATTAACGAATAGATATATGACTGATCGTTTTTTACCAGACAAAGCTATTGACGCTTTAGATGAAGCAGGTTCACGCGTACATATAACAAATCTTGAAGTTCCACAAGAAATTTTAGATCTTGAAACTGAATTAGAAACTGTTAGAGACAAAAAAGCTGCAGCTGTAAAACTTCAAAAATATGAAGAAGCCGCAAGTCTACGTGACGATGAAAAACGTGTTGAAAAGGAATTAGCAATTGCTCAAGAACGTTGGGAAGAAGATTCTAAAAATAACAAAATTTTAGTTACAGAAGATAATGTTGCAGATGTAGTTTCTATGATGACAGGTATTCCTGTTAATAAAGTCGGACAAACAGAAAACAACAAATTAGCTAATTTACCAGAAGCAATTAAAGGAAAAGTTATTGGTCAAGATGAAGCAGTAGCTAAAATTGCTAAATCTATTCAGAGAAATCGTGCCGGACTAAAAGATCCTAATAAACCAATTGGATCATTTATCTTCTTAGGTCAAACAGGTGTTGGAAAAACTCAATTGGCTAAAATTATAGCTAAGGAAGTTTTCGATTCTGAAGATGCATTGATTCGAATTGACATGAGTGAATATATGGAGAAATTTGCAATTTCAAGATTAGTTGGAGCGCCTCCTGGATACGTTGGATATGAGGAAGGTGGACAGTTAACTGAAAAAGTTCGAAGAAAACCATATAGTGTAGTCCTTTTAGATGAAGTAGAGAAAGCACATCCTGATGTATTTAATATGATGTTGCAAGTTTTAGATGACGGTCATTTAACAGATAGCTTAGGTAGAAAAGTTGATTTTAGAAATACAATCATCATCATGACTTCTAACGTTGGTGCACGTCAATTAAAAGATTTTGGCCAAGGAGTTGGTTTCGGCACAAAAGCAAAACAAGAACAAGTTGATGATAACACCAAAGCAATCATTGAGAATGCTCTTAAAAAAGCTTTTGCTCCAGAATTCTTAAACAGAATTGATGATGTGATTGTGTTTAATGCCTTAGAAAAAGAAGACATTCATAAAATCATAAATATTGAAATCGCAAAATTATACTCGCGAGTTAAAGATTTAGGTTATAATGTTGAACTAACAGAAAAAGCCTTAGATTTTATAGCTGACAAAGGTTTTGATAAACAATATGGAGCACGTCCTTTAAAAAGAGCTATTCAAAAATATGTTGAAGATCTATTAGCTGAAGAAATTATAAATAACAAACTTTCAGAAGGAGATTCAATAATTATAGATAAAATTGATGAAGATGATAATTTATCAACTTCGATTTCTAAAAAAGAAAAAGAGTCTACAAATTAGTAGACTCTTTTTTTAAATAACAATACTTTCATTTTATTGAATATCTTTGCATAATAAATAATGCACATGACGAACAACGATATTTTTAAGAAATTGCGTGTTGCTCTACAATTAAGAGATGACCAAATTGTAGAAATTTTAGAATTAGTAGATTTTAGAATTTCTAAAGGAGAAATAGGAAATATATTCAGAAATGAAGATCACGAAAAATATGTAGAATGTGGTGATCAACTTTTAAGAAACTTTTTAAATGGATTAGTAATTCATTTAAGAGGAACAAAAGAAAACCCTAAAAATCCGACGGATGTTATTAAATCACATAAAAATACTCCAGAGAAAAAATCAGAAAATACAGAAAAAAAATTCAACAAACCTTTCAAAAAGGACGATAAAAAACCTGTAAATTCAGATAAGAAACCTTTTAAAAAGAACTTTAAAAAACCTGAACCTAAACAAAATCCGGTGGAGTTTTTTAAATTCAACTCAGGAAAAGGAACTAAGAAAAACGAAAATTAAATTATAAAAAAATCCTCAAAAATTATTTTGAGGATTTTTTATTAAAATATAACATCAAACCAACCGTTTCGAATGGTCTGGACGGTTCCAATTTTCTTTTTAAAAGATATAAAAAAAGCCCATATTTTAATTTGGGCTTTTTATTATTTATTAAATTATTATGATAAAGCAACTTTCACTTGGTCTGCAGCTTCTTGGAATTGAACAGCCGATAAAATTGGCATTCCAGAATCGTCAATAATTTGTTTTGCTAATTCAGCATTTGTACCTTGTAAACGTACAATAATTGGAACTTTAATATCATCACCCATGTTTTTGTAAGCATCAACTACTCCTTGAGCT
>NZ_CANRNX010000046.1 GCF_947632075.1 uncultured Flavobacterium sp. | reverse complement strand
ATGTAAACTCCAGAAGTTAAAGTTGAAACGTTTACAGTTTCTTCTGTAGAAGTTTCTAAAACTTTTTTACCTAACATATTGAAGATTGTTACATTTTTAGTTCCAATTTCATTTGAAGTAATGTTTACTAATTCTGAAGCAGGGTTAGGATAAACTTTTAAACCTTCGATGTTGTTTTCAACGATTGAAGCAGTTTCTTCAGTAACCTCACCTGAAAGTGAAATTAAGAAATTCTCTGTAAGTCCTCCTCCGGTAACTGTAATATTTCCTGTATATGTATCAACAGCTAATTCATTTACTAAACGAGTATAAATTAATGTAGAAGTACCGTCAAACTCTTCTAATGTTACACTTGTACCGAATGTTGTGTTGTCTATTGAAATTTCAAAATCTGAAGTTGCAGTTAAAATAACATCAGTTCCGTCTAAATGATTTCCAGAGATGTTGAAAGATTGCCCAGTTGAAGGACCTTGACCTTCTACGTAGTTTAATTCAGTGATGTTTAAATTATCTGATATAACAACAGGAATTCCAGTAACCTCTCCGGTAAGTTCTAAAGCTGCTAATTGATTACTGTTATGTGTTAAAGTTAAGTTTGCGTTATAAGTATTAACTGTTAAGTTATTTTTTAATTGTAATTGAATACTATGAGTTCCGTTTCCTAAAGCTAAGTTAGTTGGTGAAACAATAGTAAAGTCTGTAGAATCTAATGCTAATGTAGCTGTTTCTTCACCAGGTAAATCAGAAATTAATACTGAAATAGTTTGTGGTAAAGATGGTCCTTGGTTTTCTACGTAAGTAAAATTTGTTAATAATTCAGAGTTAAAACTAGCTGTTGCAGGTGCTGTAAAACTGTAACTCTTGTTGATCAGAATTGTTGTAAACTGCAAATCTTGGTGAATTTGAATTGTAAGACAATTGTCTTGTAGGTGTTGCTACTAATTTAGTGCTAATTCTTGTAGGTTGTGATCCTGAAGCAGCTACTAAAGAAAATGTCCAAGTGTTAGAAGTTCCAACTGTTGATTCTGCTGTGGCAGAATTACCTGAAGTCCATCCAACATATTTTTGTGTAGTTTCGCTATAAATTGTCTTTCCTTCAGCAGTGGTTTCAATTTTCCAAACATTGGCAGCTAATGGATCTGTAATTGTTCCAGATTCAACTGTTACAGGAGCATGTATATAGAAAATTGTTCCAGTTGTTGTAACTGTTGATGTCATTAAAAATTGACTTGTCTCATTAGTAATTACATAATATCCGTCAGTTAAGTTATTTATCTCATTTACTAAACTGAAGTTACCTGTTCCGTTGTATTGCGCAAATCCGAAAGAAGTAATAGCTAGTGCTAATAAGGTATAAATTTTTTTCATGGTTTAAGTTTTTGATTTTTTTGTTTAAAAAAAAGTACTCAAGTTTAATAAAATTAGAAAACCTGAGTACTTAATAAATTATTATTTAATAACTAATTTTCTAGAAGCTTTTTTACCATCTTGTGTAATGTTCATGATGTAAACTCCAGAAGTTAAAGTTGAAACGTTTACAGTTTCTTCTGTAGAAGTTTCTAAAACTTTTTTACCTAACATGTTGAAAATAGTCACTTCCTTAGTTCCAAATTCATTAGAAGTAATGTTAACTAAGTCTGTAGCAGGGTTAGGGTATACTTTTAAACCTTCGATGTTGTTTTCTTTGATAGAAGCTAAATCAACTGTATAAGTGAAAGATACATTTCTAATTCTTAATTGATTATTTTGTCCACTTGTGCCAGAATTTGCATTTTTGAAAACTATATTATTTGTAGCATTCAAATCGGTTAATGTATAAACATTGTTTATTGCTGTTGCGTTAACAGGTGTTCCGTTGTTAACTGTGTAAGTTACAGGTTGTGCATATGAAACTTCATTATATTCATCAGCAGTAATTGATAAGTCTGTAACTATGATACCGCTTGCTAAATTAAAAGTGATTGAACCTCCGTTCCCTGCACCTGGGTATAATCTGATAGTGTTTCCAGCATTATAATATTTAGGTGAAACTGTACTTTCGTTTTGTTGAGTTGTAAACGAAATATGTTCGTTGATATTTGCTGTAGGGAATTCAGTTGCATCAGCGAAACTGAATTCATTGAATGATTTAGTAACGGTAACTTCAGTAGTTTGTGCATTTACTGCAAATGATGTTGCTAAGATTGCAACTAAAGAGTAGATTTTTTTCATGTTTTATGATTTTAAATGTTAATTACAAAATTAAGCCTTTTTTTGTTTTAAAATAAAAAAAAACTTAATTTAATATTAAATAATGGTTAAATAATGATTTTTTATAGAGTGGTTTTTTATTTAATTACCAATTTCCTTGTTTCACTATTGTTATTTTCTTTAATTTTTATTAAGTAAATACCTGCGGTTAAATTTGCTATATTAATTTCTTTGTTGTTGCTATTAAGTGTTGCTTCAAAAACTTTTTTGCCTAGCATATCGTAAATTTCTATAGTTTTTGTTTGAGAATTGTTTTCTGTTGAAATGTAAATTCTTCCCGAAGTTGCTGGGTTTGGATAAATTTGTAACCCTTCAATTTTATCAGTTTTGCTTGTATTGAATTTTTTTTCTTGTGCGTAAGCACACAAGAAAGTGAAAAAAGTTATTAATAAATATATGTAGTTTTTTATTTTCATATCAATTTAATTTCGATATAAATATATAAAAAAAAACTAATATTCTGAAAAAAAATCAACTCGTTAATAAAATAACGAGTTGATTTAGAATATAATATTTATTATAAACCTTTTGTCCAACCTTGAGCCCAAGATGGTAATTCAGATCCGTTACCAGCTCCTGTTGCATTTTCGTTTTCTGTATATATTGCAGAAACATCAACAGTTTGTCCTTCAGTAGTTTTTCCTTTAGATTTTGTTGTTACATTTTCAAATTTAACATTTGTAACTTTTAAAGTACCATTTTCTACTGCTGCAATTGATTCGTTATGTTCAACGTTAAATCCTGTAACAAAATTTTTAATTACTACGTTGTCAATAGTTGCTAAAGTTCCAACTCTTAATTTGAAAGCATCTGGTTCACTTCCATCACCTCTACCAATTAGAGTTACATTTGAAATTGTTGGATTAGAAATAGGTGTTTTAAGGTGGTTTTCAGCATTGTTATCTGCTTCAACTCCACGGTTTCCAATGTCAGATCTTTGTTCACCGAACCAATATTGATTGTTTCCATTCCAACCTTCAGTCCAGTCAAATGAATCATCTTCACTTCCTGTTGAAACAATGTATTTTGTATCTACAGTTCCTCCAAAGAATTCAATTCCGTCGTCAGAACAATTGTAAATTTGTACATATTCAATTTTAGTTCCTTTTCCTACTCCGAATAGAGAAAGTCCGTTAAATTCTTTTGTTGTACTGAAGTTAGCTCCAGCGTATTCTATTCTCAAATATTTTATTGAACCAGAGTTGTCATTTGCATCTGTTCCTCCGTATGCTAAACCAGTAACTTCTGCTTGTGAAGGGATTGCATTGTTAATTGGAGCTTTTCCACAGATAACTAATCCTCCCCAGCTTCCTGGAGTGTTGTTAGAACTTGTCATAACTACAGGATTTGTAGCTGTTCCATTTACTTCGATTTTACCGCCTTGTGCAACAGATATATATGATGAAGTTCCACCTGATCCTACTATTTTTGTGCCTGCTGGTATTACTAAAGTAGCTCCGTTTTCCACTGTAATTGCACCAGTTAAATTATATGTTTTTGTAGCGTCTAAGGTTACTGTTCCAGTTGTGATTTTACCTTTAAAATCATCTGGGTTAGCAATGAAATTTGAGTCTATTTGCTCGTGTTTGTCTGAACTGTCATCACTACTACAACTTACCAAAGTTGTAACTGACATTAAAAATAAAATTCCGAATACGTTTCTGATTGATTTTTTCATTTTTTTTTGTTTAATTTTTTATTGTGTTGTGTGATACAAATGTTTGAATTTTAATTGTAGGCTAGGTTAATTTAAGATTATTGAATTTTTAAAAGAATATCTTTTTTATGTAAATAAATTGTTAGATATGTAAATAAAAAAAGCAACTCTGAAAAGAGTTGCTTTGATTTTAGAAAGTGTATTTTAAAGAAGCGCTTACGAATTGTCCTAACTTATAAGATCTAACTAAAATGTCTTCGTTTTTATTTTCTTGTACTCTTTTAATTGCTGGGTTGGTAAGGTTTTTAGCACTTAAACCTAGAGTGAAGTGTTTGTTAAGTTTAGTTTTGAAAATTAAATCTAAAGAACCAAAACCTTTATCAACTAAATTTCCTTTTTGTTCAGTACCAATACTATATAAACGATCTGAATTGTAATTATAAGCTAAAGTTGCAATGATGTTTCTGTCGTTCCATTCTTTAAAGTAAGTAACATCGGCGTTAAGTAATAAGTTTGAAGCACCTGTGAAACCACTTGATGAATTTGTAAATTGTGCAGAATAATTAGTTTCTTTTTTAATTTTTTCGTTATCAAGCTCTTGATGTGTTTTCATTAATGCTACGTTTACACCTGCAGAAAGTTTATTGTTATCGTTGTCATTGAAATAATAAAGATTTTTTCTTGCTTCAATTTCAATTCCGTAAACATATCCGAATTTTCCTGAGTTAACAAAGGTTAAATCGTTTGCAGATGATGAAATTGTGATTTTGTTTATTGGGTTTTGAATATATTTACCAAACGCTGTTGCAGATAGAACTTCGTCATTTTGTGGGAAAAGTTCCCATTTTAAATCGAAATTATAATCGTCAGATGCATATAAGTCTGGATTACCGCTCTCAACTTCGTCTATTTCTTCATAAATAAAAGGAGCTCTTTCTTTAAATTGTGGTAAGGTATATGTTTTAGAAAATGCTAAACGTAAATTTTGGTCGCTGTTAAGTTCATATTTTAAGCTTAAACTTGGTAAGAAAGCATTTTTTTCTAAAGTGTTTTTACCACCTGCGAAATCTAATTGTGTTTTCCAATCTATTTCTTGATTTATATTCTCATATCTCAATCCTAAAACTGCAAATAATTTTGGATTTAATTGATATTCTACATTTACAAAAGCTGCATTAATTGATTGTTTACCATTGTAATACTGTGGCTCTAGTGCATTTGGGTTATTTTTATTACCACGGAATGTTTCAATGTCAAAATAACCTGCTTCGTAATTTTGTTGGTTAAAAAAAGAATCTAAATTATTTACATCAACCAAGTAATTTTCTTTGTATTGATTGTTAAGTCTTAAGATGAATTGAGTTGCTTCGAAATTACGTTTCTTGAAACGACCGTTATAACCTAAAGTTAATTTACCATTATATGAATCGTCGTTTGTTTTATCAAAGCTATAATCTAAAGAAGCGTTAAACGCAAATTCGTTTTCTTTTAGACTTTGAAAATATCTATGGTTGTCCGATGCTGTTTTTCCAACTAAACCGTAACCTCCAATATTTTCATTGTACATTAATATATTTTGTGTACGATCTGGCATTTCGTTTTTAATGTGGTTGTAAGCAGCTCCCCAATTAAAAGTTGTTTTTTCTGTTAAGATGTGTTTTCCTAAAAGTTGATTAACAAATAATTGGTTTTGCTCGTATGTATTTCTGTTTAAAATACCACCTAGTTTGCTTTCTGCAATATCACGCATAAAACCTCTTAAGTTGTCATTTTTTAAAGATGAACTGTTAACCATTAAAAAATTATACGAAATATTGTTATTTGTGTTGATGTCGTAATTTAAGTTCAACATTCCTGTAGTATTTGTATTGTAACTACTTGTTTTTTGATAAAGATCGTTAGTTGCAATACCTTGAGAGTTTACAGATTTGTTAATTCCTTCTTTAAAACCATAATCATTAGAGAAAGATAAGGTTGCAAATGCGTTTAATATTCCTTCAGATCCGATGAAGAAATTTTTACCACCACTTAAACCTAAGTTTCCAGCGTAAGGTGCTATTGATTTAAGCTTGTAGTTATGTTTGAAGTTAAATCCATCTAAAGGATTTGCTGATTGGTTGTTGTTAGAAAAACCAAAATAATTTCTTCCACCTTGTAAAGCAAAATCTTTTTTACTAATGGCATTGGTGTTGATGTTTGCGCCTAAATCGATGTTGAAAAATCCGTTTGAATTATTCTTTTTAGAAATGATGTCAACGTTTCCACCTGCGAAATCGCCGTAGTTTCTTGCAAGGTAAGTTTTGTCGATAGAGATGTATTCAACAATATCGGTAGAGAAAAGATTCAAATCGATGTTTTTAGTGTCTGGTTTATTTGATGGAATAGGTAAGCCGTTCATTGTTGTGCTGTTGTAACGATCGCCTAACCCTCGTACAAAGATTCCTCCTGTACTTTCTTGTTTACTAATTCCAGAGGTTTTTGTAACAGCAGTAGCAACATCTCCAACTCCTTTTCTTGATAATTCTTGAGAGCCAATGTTTTGTTTCATCTCTAAAGAAACGCGTTGTTGATTCAGTAAAGCAGATTCACTTCCTTTATTAGTTTTTACAGTAATAATGATGTCTTCTAAATTACTATCTTCAGCTTCTAATGAAATTGTAATAATTTGATCTTTTGCTGTGTTGATTAAAACTTCTTTAGTTACATATCCTATGTAAGAAATTTCTAAAGTATGAATTCCTTCAGGTGCTTCTAAAATAAATTTACCATTTTCGTCAGATGATGCTCCGATATCTGTTCCCTTTATAAGGATAGTTGCATAGGCTAACGGTTCGTTATTAGAACCTTGATCTGTGATAGAACCTTTAATTGTTTTAATGTTTTGTGCGTAGCTTGCAAAACAAATTAAAAGTGTAGCAAATAAAAATTTAAATTTCATGTGTGTGTGTTGTTAATTTTGACGCAAAGAAATTGTATATTTATTATTACAACGTTACAAGAGAATTAACTATCTGTTTAGTTAATGTAATGTTATTGTTATCACATTAAATAATTGTAAAGTGATTTTTTAAGACTATATTTATCTATAACTTTACCATCAAATAACAACACCAAAACAAATGAAAAATAAAGATATTAAGATATTGTTAGTAGACGACGATATTGATATTTTAGAAATTGTAGGTTTTAATTTAGAAGCTGAAGGTTACGAAATTATTAAGGCGCACAACGGAAAAGAGGCAGTTCAGGTTGCTAAAAAAGAAATTCCGAATCTAATTATATTAGACGTAATGATGCCTGAAATGGATGGGATTGAAGCTTGTGAGCAAATGCGAAAAATTCCAGAATTGAAGCGATCAATAATTACATTTTTAACAGCACGCGGTGAAGATTATTCTCAAGTTGCTGGTTTTGATTCAGGAGCAGATGATTATATTACAAAGCCAATTAAACCGAAATTATTGGTAAGTAAAGTAAAAGCGCTTTTACGAAGAGTGAAAGAAGAGCAACCAATGAATGATGTTTTACGAGTAGGAAATATTGAAATCAATAGAGAAGAATACAAAATAGTAAACGATGGTGTTGAAATTATTCTTCCAAGAAAAGAATTTGAGTTATTTTATTTATTAGCATCAAAACCTGGAAAAGTTTTTAAAAGGGAAGAAATTTTAGATAAAGTTTGGGGTAATGAAGTAATTGTGGGCGGAAGAACTATTGATGTTCACATTCGTAAATTACGAGAAAAGATTGGCGACGAATTATTTAAAACAATAAAAGGAGTTGGTTATAAATTAGAAGTTTAATGGGTATTAAATATAAAAAATCATACCGATTTGCCTTAAAATCAACAGCATTAATCACAGTTTTCTCAATTGTGATTTTGTTGTTTTTACAGCAAATGTTTTTAGAAGTAAATTATCTATTTACCTTAATTTTTGCAATAACATTTTTTGTTTTTTCATTCTTTGTAATTCAATTTCGAGTTGAAAGATTTATATATCGAGGGATTGAAAAAATCTTCAATAAAGTATCTATTTTAGACAGATCTGTGCTTCGTAGTAATCCAATAACTACAGATATGAAGACATTAATGAATGAGGTAAATAAATTCGCAACAGATAAAAAAATAGAAATTGAATCTTTAAAAGTTCGAGAAGAATATCGCCGAGAATTCATCGGTAATGTGGCTCATGAATTAAAAACTCCTTTGTTTACAGTTCAAGGTTATATTTCAACTTTGATTGAAGGGGAAATCGAAGACGAAAATATTCGTGATAAATATTTAAGACGTGCTGAAAAAGGTGTTGAACGATTAATTGAAATCGTAGATGATTTAGATATGATTACTAAATTAGAATCTAACGAGTTAAAATTAGACGTTACCCGTTTTGATATTGTTCAGGAGTTTAAAGAAGTGTTTGAAATGCTTGAGCTTAAAGCTGAAGAGAAAGATATTTCATTAATGTTTGATAAAGATAACTATAGAAAAATTTATGTAAAAGCTGATAAAGAAAAAATCAGACGCATAATTGTAAACTTAGTTGAAAATTCAATCAAATACGGCAAACCTAAAGGAATTACTGAGGTTAGTTTTAAACATTTAACCGATAATAAACTTCTTGTACGAGTTAATGATAATGGTTTAGGAATTGATAAGAAATTTATTTCTCGAGTTTTTGAACGTTTTTATCGAGTTGAATCAAGTCGATCACGTGAAGTTGGAGGTTCAGGTTTAGGACTTTCAATTGTAAAACATATCATAGAAGCGCACGATGAACACATCTATTTAGAAAGTAAGTTGGGAGTTGGTTCAGAATTTTCCTTTACAGTACAAAAATCTGCCTTAACCTAAAAAGGCAATTTTAAATACTTCATTAATTCCAAAATTTATTTCCTATTTTTGCCTAAAATTTTAATAAAGTGGGAAGTAAAAATAAATTAAAGCGATTTAGAGAAAACGAAACTTTCGGAAACGTTTTTCAACCAACTCGTGAAGAAATAGTAGATGAAGTTTTTCCGTTAAAAGGAAATTGGAATAAAGAAGTTTTTAAAAACAACAACCCTATTGTTTTAGAATTAGGATGTGGAAAAGGAGAATATTCTGTTGGTTTAGCAGCGCGTTATCCAGAAAAAAACTTTATTGGAATTGATATCAAAGGGGCTCGTTTTTGGAGAGGTGCTAAAACTGCGGTTGAAAACGGACTAAATAATGTAGCTTTTCTTCGTACACAAATTGAATTAATTGAAAATGTGTTCGCAGAACATGAAGTTTCTGAAATTTGGATTACTTTCCCAGATCCTCAAATTAAATATAAAAGAACAAAGCATCGTTTAACGAATACAGAATTTTTACAACGTTATAAACGTATTTTAAAATCAGATGGTGTTGTGAATCTAAAAACAGACAGTGAGTTTATGCATGGCTACACTTTAGGTTTATTACATGGTGAAGGTCACGAAGTTATTTATGCGAACCATAATGTTTATAAAAACGAAGGTGCGCCAGAAGTTGTAACTGCAATCCAAACGTTTTATGAATCACAATATTTAGAAATTAATAAAGCCATAACTTATATACAATTCCGAATTAAGTAATGTTATATGTTTATCCATTTTTAGTTGGATTATTTGCCTCAATAATCGGTACACTTTTACCTGGTTTACTTAACGGAACCATTGTTAAAATTGCTGCTAAAGAAGGACGCAAAAAAGCGTATATTTTTACTTCCGGCGCATTGTTGATAATTTTTTTTCAAACTTATTTAGCAGTGAATTTTGCACGCTTAATTGATAAAAGTAAGTTTGTAACCGAAGTTATTCAAGAAGTTGGGTTGTTTATTTTTTCAATTTTAACTATTTATTTTTTGGTATTTGCCAGAAAACCGAAAAAGGTTAAGATTTCTAAAGAAAATAGGTCTAAAAAAAGATTTTTATACGGAATGTTCTTGGCAACAATAAATCTGTTTCCAATTCCGTATTATGTGTTTGTAAGTATATCGGCAGATCAATATATCAATTTTGAATTCAGAAACCCTTTTACTTCTTTGATTTCTATAGGAGTAGTTTTTGGTTCACTCTTTGTATTTACATTGTACTTAAATTATTTTAAGAATAAATCAATAGAAGATAACTTCGTTCTTAAAAACATAAATTATTTCATTGGTATAATAACAGGAATTATATCTGTTTTTACAGCATTTAAAATATTCAATTAAAAGAAAACTTCGGTTTTCTTTTTTTTGTATTAATGAATTATAAAGAAACTCTATTTTTAGATAGATTTTTTAGCACTACATTAACTTTAATTTTTAATAAAAACATAGTATCTTTGTAATTCAAATTCTGTCTAAATACTTGGTTTCAAGTTGAAAACAAGTTCAAAATAATCAAACGAAAATGAAATTAGATCGTAAAGAAATTCTAACTGCATTAGAAGCAATATCAATTGCAGGAGAAGGAAAAAATATGGTAGAAAGTGGTGCTATTCAAAACGTTATGACTTTCGGTGATGAAGTTGTTGTTGATGTTACTTTAGCAACACCAGCAATGCATATTAAAAAACGTACAGAAACAGATATCACGAATTTAATTCATGAAAAATTTTCTGCAGACATAAAAGTAAAAGTTAATATTAAAGTTGAGGCTCCAGAGAAACCTGAAATTAAAGGAAAATCTATTCCAGGAATTTCTAATATTATCGCAATTTCTTCAGGAAAAGGTGGTGTAGGAAAATCTACCGTTACTGCTAATTTAGCTGTAACTTTAGCTAATATGGGCTTTAAAGTTGGAGTTTTAGATGCTGATATCTACGGTCCATCTATGCCAATTATGTTTGATGTTGAAAAATCTCGTCCAATTTCTGTCGAAGTTGATGGCAAATCTAAAATGAAACCAATTTTAAGCTACGGAGTTGAAATTCTTTCAATCGGATTTTTCACAAGTCCTGATCAAGCAGTAATTTGGAGAGGACCTATGGCTGCAAAAGCATTAAATCAAATGATTTTTGATGCAGATTGGGGTGAATTAGATTTCTTACTATTAGACTTACCTCCAGGAACAGGGGATATTCATTTATCATTAATGCAATCGTTACCAATCACTGGAGCTGTTGTAGTTTCAACTCCACAGGCAGTTGCTTTAGCAGATGCTAAAAAAGGAGTTTCAATGTTCATGGCAGAAAGTATAAATGTTCCTGTTTTAGGAATTATTGAAAATATGGCGTACTTTACACCTGCTGAATTACCTGAAAATAAATATTATATTTTCGGTCAAGAAGGTGCCAAAAACTTAGCGCAAGATTTAGAAGTTCCATTCTTAGGTGAAGTTCCAATTGTTCAGAGTATTCGTGAAGCTGGTGATTATGGACGTCCAGCAGCTTTACAACAAGATTCATTAGTAGGTGAAGCTTTTGTAAACATCGCTCGTAATACTGTAGAACAAGTTGTTAAACGTAACGAATCATTACCTCCTACAGAAGCGGTAAAAATTACAACAATGGCTGGATGTTCAGCTACAAACAAATAATTGAATCTAAAGATTCATAAATATTTTATTTATGTCTACAGAAAATATTAGATTAAATGTAGAAAAAGCGTTAGAAGAAATTCGTCCGTTTTTAAAGTCAGATGGTGGAGATATTTCACTTATTTCTATCGAAGATGATAAGCATGTAAAGGTTAGATTAGAAGGTGCTTGTACTTTATGTAGTGTAAACCAGACCACACTTAAAGCTGGAGTTGAAACTACAATTAAAAAGTATGCACCAGAAATTGAAACTGTTGTAAATATTAGCGAAGAATAATTTTATTATAAAACTGAAAACGGTGATAGATAGCTGATATTTATCACTGTTTTTGTATTCGCTTAATTTTAATTTTACTCAAAATTTTTAAATCATGATTCAAACTGATATATTAATAATCGGAGCTGGTCCAACTGGCCTATTTACTGTTTTCGAAGCCGGATTATTGAAACTTAAATGCCATTTAATTGATGGATTACCTCAACCTGGAGGGCAATTAACTGAACTGTATCCTAAAAAACCAATATTTGATATTCCTGGTTATCCTTCTGTAGGAGCTGCGGAGTTAATTGATAATTTAATGGAACAAATTAAACAATTCGAACCAGGTTTTACTTTAAACGAAGTAGCAGAAACAATTGATAAATTAGAAGATGAAACTTTTATAGTTACTACAAATAAAGGTACTAAACATCATGCAAAAGCTGTTGCAATCGCAGGAGGTTTAGGTAGTTTTGAACCACGTAAGCCATTAATTGATAATATCTCGTTTTATGAAGATAAGGGAGTTGAGTATTTTGTGAAAAATCCAGAGTTATTCCGAGATAAAAAAATTGTAATTGCCGGAGGTGGTGATTCTGCCTTAGACTGGAGTATTTTCTTGGCAGATGTTGCTTCAGAAGTTACTTTGGTTCACAGAAGAAACGAATTTCGCGGGGCTTTAGATTCTGTGGAAAAAGTTCAGGAGTTGAAGAAACTAGGTAAAATTAATTTAATTACACCTGCAGAAGTTATTGCAATTCATGGAGAAGACCACGTAAACGCTTTGACTTTACAAATTGGTGAAGAGAAAAAACAAATTGAAACAGATTATTTCATTCCACTTTTCGGATTGACTCCAAAATTAGGACCAATTGCTAACTGGGGACTTGAAATTGAAAAGAACGCTATTAAAGTTAATAACGCATTAGATTACCAAACTAATATTGAAGGAATTTATGCAATCGGTGATGTAAATATTTATCCTGGTAAATTAAAACTTATTTTATGTGGTTTCCATGAAGCAACTTTAATGTGTCAAAGTGTTTATAATCGATTAAACCCTGGCAAAAAGTATGTTTTAAAATACACAACTGTATCAGGAATTGATGGTTTTGATGGTACCAGAAAAGAAGCAGAAAAAGCAGTTGTAAAATCAATTGACTAACATAAAAAAAAGGTAAAGTAAAAGCTTTACCCTTTTTTAATTAGACAAATTTTGAAATATTTACAAATGTTGAATGTTTCTTATAATTGATTAAATTTGTTTAAAAGAAAAAAAATGAGTGATATTAAAATAACAATTATAGATAGAGAAGGTACTTCTCATGAAGTTGATGCTCCAACAGATATGAACATGAATATAATGGAATTAGTTCGTGCCTATGAATTAGCTCCAGAAGGAACTATCGGAATTTGTGGTGGAATGGCAATGTGTGCATCATGTCAATGTTATGTTTTGAATGAAGTTGTACTTCCTGAAAAATCAGATGATGAAGTGGCTATGCTCTCAGAAGCCTATAACGTAAGAGAGAACAGTCGTTTAGGTTGTCAAATTCATATTACTCCAGAAATATCAGGTCTGAAAGTAGAATTAGCGCCTGAAGGATAAGAAATGTTTAATTTATTAATAAATGTATTGATAAATTAAAATAAAAAATATATATTTATAGAATATTTCAAAGGTTTATATTGTTTTAGATTTGTTTATTATTACAAAAAAAACGAATTGCACTGCAATTCGTTTTTTTTATTTTTATAAAGTTAAGCTTATTTAAAAGCAGGGAAACCTGTAACGTCCATTCCTGTAATTAATAAGTGAATATCATGTGTTCCTTCATAAGTAACTACAGATTCTAAATTCATCATGTGGCGCATAATTGAATATTCACCTGTAATTCCCATTCCACCTAACATTTGGCGTGCATCGCGTGCAATAGTTAAAGCCATATCAACATTGTTACGTTTTGCCATAGAAATTTGAGCAGTTGTAGCTTTACCTTCATTACGTAAAACTCCTAAACGCCAAGTTAATAATTGAGCTTTAGTAATCTCAGTGATCATTTCAGCTAATTTTTTTTGTTGTAATTGCGTTGCTCCAATAGGTTTGTCAAACTGAATACGTTCTTTTGAGTAACGTAAAGCTGTATCATAACAATCCATTGCAGCTCCGATAGCTCCCCAAGCAATTCCGTAACGAGCAGAATCTAAACATCCAAGTGGCGCACCTAATCCAGATTTGTTTGGTAATAAATTTTCTTTAGGAACTTTTACATTGTCAAAAATTAATTCTCCAGTTGCAGAAGCTCTTAACGACCATTTGTTGTGTGTTTCTGGAGTTGTAAATCCTTCCATACCACGTTCAACAATTAATCCGTGAATTCTTCCTTCTTCATTCTTAGCCCAAACTACAGCAATGTCAGCGAAAGGTGCATTAGAAATCCACATTTTAGCACCATTCAATAAATAATGGTCTCCTATATCTTTAAAGTTCGTAACCATTCCTCCAGGGTTTGATCCGTAATCTGGTTCAGTTAAACCAAAACATCCAATCATTTCACCTGTAGCTAATTTCGGAAGATATTTCATACGTTGATCTTCGTTACCGTATTTCCAAATTGGATACATAACTAATGAAGATTGAACTGAAGATGTAGAACGTACTCCAGAATCACCACGCTCAATTTCTTGCATGATTAGTCCGTAAGAAATTTGATCTAATCCAGCTCCACCATATTCAACTGGAATATAAGGACCGAATCCACCAATTTCTCCTAAACCTTTTACAATTTGATGTGGAAATTCGGCTTTTTGTGCATATTCTTCAATAATTGGAGAAACTTCTTTCTTAACCCAAGCTCTTGCTGAGTCACGTACTAATTTATGTTCTTCTGTAAGTAAATCGTCTAATAAGTAATAATCTGGTGCCTGAAATAAATCCGGTTTCATAATAATAAATTATTTAGTTGAGCTACAAAAATACTTATTATTAGTAGAAATACAATTTTTATTTATTATAACTCCATTATTTTATTGAATTCTCTTTTTTCTCAAGATTGATTATTTTTTAGAAATTTTTTTTATCTTCAATGAAAACTAAAATTATGAAAAACAAGTACTTATTTATTCTTTTGGCGTTAGGTTTTATCTCTTGTGAAGGCGAGCTTGTAGATCATGAAGAAGAAAACAAAGAAATCAAATTTCCTTTTGAAGTTTTAGATCAATCCAATTTTAATTCAGCTGCAAATACATTAAACGCTGCACCATTAAATGTTCGATTAGATTCTGTTGTATATCTTCATTATTATAGATTTAATCCTGAAACTAATTCAGATGATTTCAGTTTCAAAGCAAAGAATGCTGCGCCACCACCACCACAGCCAACAAACAGAAAGTCGGAACATTTTAATTACAACGAAAACAAACAACTCATTTCCAAATATTCATATTCAAATCTTGATTATGATTACGAAACTACGGATTTGACTAAAAAAGGTGAACTTCAATTTATTGAGGCATTCGAATATGATAGTGACAATAATCTAAACGTAAGTGGTTATCAAGGAATAAATGATTTTGGAACATTTATAAATTCGACAAGTTATGTTTACAACGATTTAAATATTTTAAAAGAATCGACTAGAAGTAGCTCATCAAAAAAATTCAATAGAAATAATAATCAGTTATTAATTGAAGAAAATTGGTCAGGAAATGATTCAAATATAAATAAAATTTATTTTTTAGATCCATTCAATAACATTAACAAAATTATATTTTCTCCTGATACACAGCATGAATTTGAAAATAAATTTAATTATCCGAAGAATATTTATAATCCTTTTGTTAATTTGTTCCCTAAGAATTTTTATTCTTTTCTAATATTAGGTGATCATAATGGTGTTTTTTCACATTTATCTTCAGGTCCGAACACTAAATATTACCAACAAATTAAAGTAAATGAACAAGGTTTCCCTGAAATAATTCAATCAGGAAGTTATGATAATGGTGAGAGAACATTTTATTATTATTCAGTATATTAAAAAAGGTCAAGTTAAAAACTTGACCTTTTTTAAAATTATTTTTTTATGAATTTAGAAGTTCCCGTTCCTTCGTTCGTTTTAATATTGATAATGTAAGTTCCGCTAGCTAAATCTGAAACGTTTAAAGTTTTTTCATTTTGGAAAGATTTTACTTTTCTTCCTGTTAAATCAAAAATCGATACTTCAATCAATTCTAAACCGTTTTCAGCATTAATATTTAGTTCGTTAGAAACTGGGTTAGGATACAAAGTGAAATTTTCTTTAAAAAACTCTTCGTTTGATGCAGTTTCTGAAGCTACAATTTCGACGTCATCTATTTCCATACTGAACACATCACTCGTTCCGTAATGCCTGAATGCAACATAAATAGTTTGACCAGCAAATGAACTAATATCCAAAGTTCTTTGTGTAAAAGTATTTACCCCATCTAACGTTTCTTCTGTAAAAGAAGTTGAGGATGCTAACATGGCCGCTGCAGTGTTTGCATTACTTACATAAACACTATATTTCTCCTGATCAAAATCCGCATCAGCTGCTGAAACTTTCCATTTAAGGGTAATAGTCTGGTCGTTATATGCTGAAAGGTCAATGTTTGGTGTGAAAACCCAATTGTCAGGTGTTAGTGCACCAAAAAATGAATGCCAAGATGTTGATCTTAAACATGGTGTTGGATAATTTGGTGCAGGTGTAATCTCGTCTTCTCCTGTAATTTGAACAATACTCCAGTTGAAACCGTCCGCATCTGCGTCAATTGTAGTCCAACCTGCAGGCATTGCAATAGGTATTGCGTTAAAGTTTTCTGAGAAAACCGTAGTTTGCGCTTTTACCGTAAAAAATGAACTTAAAAGCAAAGATGGTAGTAATAATTTTTTCATAATTTAAATATTTTAAATAAATTTTATGTTAAAATAGTAAGAAATATTTAAATAAAAAAATAATTTTAAAAAACTTCTTTCGCAATTGCATTAATTGAGTTAGATTTACTCATTGAATAATAATGAACCACCGGAAATCCAGCAGCAATTAATTCCTTACTTTGATTAATACACCATTCAATTCCCAATTGTTTCACCGCCACGTTATCTTTTGCTTTTATGGTTTCAATTACCAAATCATCGGGTAGATCGACATGGAAACGATGCGGAATTAAATTCAACTGACTCTTAGTAGCCAATGGTTTTAAACCCGGAATAATCGGAACCGTAATTCCGACAGCTCTGCATCTTTCTACAAAATCAAAAAACTTGGCATTATCAAAAAACATCTGAGTTACTATATAATCTGCACCGCAATCTATTTTATGTTTTAAAAAATTTAAATCAGATTCAAAGTTCGGAGCTTCCATATGTTTTTCCGGATATGCCGCCACACCAACGCTAAAATTGGTTCGGTGTGAATTTTCAAAATCTTCATCTAAATAAATTCCATGATTCATATCTGTAATTTGTGAAACCAATTCCGATGCGTATTTATGACCATTTTTTTCAGCTTTAAAATACATTTCACTTTTCACCGCATCACCACGAAGAGCAACCACATTGTCGATTCCAAGAAAATCTAAATCAATTAAAAAATTCTCAGTATCTTCTTTTGTAAATCCACCACACAAAATATGCGGAACCGCATCAACCTGAAATTTATTCTGAATCGCCGAACAAATTCCAACCGTTCCCGGACGCTTTCTAACCACCTTTTTCTCAAGTAAACCATCTCGAACTTCCTTATATTCGTACTCTTCCCTGTGATACGTAACATCAATAAACGGAGGGTTAAATTCCATCAAAGGTTCAATCGTGTTAAAAATACATTGAATATTCTGACCTTTTAAAGGCGGTAAAATTTCAAACGAAAACAAAGCCTTTCCGTTGGCTTTTTTAATATGTTCAGGAACTTTCATTTTAATTTCGTTTTGGGCGTTCCCCTTCGGGTCGGGCTTTTCGTTACAAGCTTTTGTTTTACAAAAGGCTTTTCACTTCAATCCCTAACGCAATTTTTAATCGCAATTTGTTTTCAGTATCTATTCGCTAATATTAGGTTGTAACCATTTAGTAGCTTTTTCATTTGAGATATTTCTTCGTTTAGCAAAATCGGCAACCTGATCGGGTTTAATTTTTCCAACACCAAAATATTTAGCATTTTCGTTTGCAAAATAATATCCCGAAACCGATGAAGCTGGCCACATAGCTAAACTTTCAGTTAGTGTAACGCCAATTTCATTTTCAATATCTAAAACATTCCAAATCGTTTCTTTTTCTAAATGATCCGGACAAGCCGGATATCCTGGAGCTGGTCTAATTCCTTTATACGATTCACTAATCAAATCATCATTCGTTAAAGTTTCATCGTAAGCATAACCCCAAATTTCTTTTCTAACTTTTTCGTGTAAATACTCTGCAAAAGCTTCGGCTAATCTATCGGCTAATGCTTTAACCATAATGGCATTGTAATCGTCATTAGCATCTTCAAAAGTTTTAGCTTTTTCTTTGACACCAAAACCGGTAGTTACGCAAAATAATCCGACGTAATCTTGAATCTCAGTTTCTCTGGGAGCTATAAAATCCGCTAAAGCGATATTCGGAACCTTTCCTGATTTTTGTGCTTGTTGACGTAAGGTTAATAATTGATATTTTTGGTTTTCGTCAATCAATTCAATATCATCATCGTTAATCTGATTGGCAGGAAAAATTCCAATGATTCCTTTTGCAGTGAACCATTTTTCTGAAATTATCTGAGTCAACATTTCTTGGGCATCGTTAAATAAATTGGTAGCTTCTTTACCGACAACATTATCGTTTAAAATTGCTGGATATTTTCCGAATAATTGCCAAGACCTAAAAAACGGAGTCCAATCGATATACGGAACAAGTTCAGCCAAATCAACTTCAATTTTTTTCTTACCTATAAAATTAGGTTTCTGAATTTGTTGTGAATCCCAATCAATTCTGAATTTGTTTTTTCTTGCTGTAGATTCTGGTGAATGTGACGTATTTTGGTTTAAAGTGACCAGTGTAAATGAGGTTCAAAACACGGTCAAAAAGT
>NZ_CANRNX010000045.1 GCF_947632075.1 uncultured Flavobacterium sp. | reverse complement strand
GTCTAAAACTGCGTAACCTTTAGCTGCCCAATAAACAAACGATCCGTAATATGGGAAAGTGAATTCATTTGGATTTGCAGCACTTTGACCTGCACTATTTTTATCTTTATATTCTGCAGGATACGCCCAAATTAATAAAGGTAATTTTTCAGTTTTATTTTTACGATCATAATTAGCTGGTAAATATAACGTTCCTGAAAGCTCAACTCCGTCCTTACGTTTGTATTTAATTACTTCTTTATGAACATTTTTAATACTTTCAAACGGATTTTCGTTAAACGTGATTTGTTTAACATCATTTTTCTTTTTGATGTTTCTGAAATAGTAATTTGGATAATCATTTTTAGATTGAATATTCACCAAAACATTTCCTTTCTTAAAATCTACAATTGAAGAAATTGATTCAATTTTATCAGTGAAATTAGATTGATATAAACGTTTTGTTTTTAATGTTTTTAAATCTAAAACATCTATAAAAGGAAATTGACCGTTTGCAGTATATCCATCTCCAATTAATATCAACTGATTATCTTCAATTTGTAAAGCATATCTTCCGAATTGATTTTTGGCGGTTTGAAAATCTCCAGGATCAGAATAAATATCTTGTGAATTGCGATCCCAAATTGTTTTTAAACCATCTTTTTTTGAAGGATTAAATAAGTATGTTTTAATATTTCGTGTATCATACCATTGATCATAAATAACAGCTACATTTTCGTTACCCCAAGAAATTCCAGCGAAACGTTGTGGTGTTTTTGTTAATGATTGTGGAGCGTTGGTAAATGGTGCGTCCCAAGTGAAAATTTCATCTCTGAATTTAACTTTATTTGCAGGATCACCTTCATCTAACGCTTCAACAAAATATAAAGAGGCAGGTTCATCTGCACGCCAAGCTAAATTACGTTTTCCTTTTTTAACCGCCATAAAACCTTTTGGCATAACTTCGTTCAAAGGCGATTCATTAACTACTTTTATTTCAGTTCCATTAGAATCATAAACCACAGTTTTCATTGGGAAACGGTTTAAAGGCACAATGTATGAAAATGGTTTCTCTAAAACCGTTAGCATGATGTAATTTCCGTCTGGTGAGAAAGTTTCTCCAACGTACAAATCACCAGCCTTAAATAAAGATTTATTCCCTTTTAAATCTATTTTGAACAATTCAGAGGTAACGATGTTTTCAAAGTTCGTTTCATCTGTTTTATTTTTTAATAAATCTTGATAGGTTCTGTTTTGAGAAACAGTTCCTGCTTCACTTATAGAAACAATTGGTCCTGTAGGAATATCTTTTGCTGCATCAATTAGAGCTGGTCTGTTTTCTGGTAAAACTTTAATTAACAAGTTCTGATTGTCTTTAAACCAAGTAATCGGATTTCCTAAATTGGCATTTAAAACAGCTTCTGTTAATTTCGATGCGGTTGCGGTTTTAACATCTAAAATCCACAACTCATTTCCTGAATTTGTAGTGTTAGTAAATGCAATTTTAGTTTCGTCTGGAGACCAATTTAGATTACTAATGTTTGCATCTACAGGTAAACCTTTTACCTGAGTCTCATGTTTATCGTTAACCTTCTTTAATTTGATGTTATTGATAAATGTAGCCGTACTACTGATATTTGTATTCGGATTAATTCTTAAACCACCTAAACGCAATTCATCCTGATTTAAATCATTCAGAGTTTTATAAGTATTTCGATAAGTTAGCAGCATAATTTCTTTTTTAGAATCCATCGATACAGATGGAGCTCTTTCAAAATCAGCTAACTGAAGTATTTCTTGCGAAGGCTTTTGAAAAGTAACATTTTCTTGTGCAAACATAGTTGTTGTTCCGATTATTAAGGCGATTAATGTTCTGACAATTTTCTTCATTATAGTTTATTAGTTTACATATAAAAAGCTAATTTAACTTATAAACAATAAACAGCCAAAAAACATATGATTTATTGTAAAAAACCTAACAAATTCTATAACAAATGTTAAAACTAATAAAGCACCCGCCTTTAACTCAACTATTTATTGTAATTTTGTAGGCTTAAATTTTGACTAATTTTAATAAAATATAATAATGTATCATTCAAAAATTACCGGATTAGGATATTACGTTCCTGAGAATGTTGTAACTAATGATGACTTATCTAAAATAATGGATACCAATGACGAATGGATCCAAGAACGTACAGGAATCCAAGAAAGAAGACATGTTGCCTTAGAAGAAGACACAACTTCTGGGATGGGAATTAAAGCTGCTAAAATTGCAATTGAACGTGCTAAAATTGACCCTCAAGATATTGATTTTGTTGTATTTGCTACTTTAAGTCCAGATTATTACTTTCCTGGACCTGGAGTAATGGTTCAGAAAGAATTAGGCTTACGTACTGTTGGAGCTTTAGATATCCGTAACCAATGTTCTGGTTTTCTTTATGCTTTATCTGTTGCAGACCAATTTATTAAAACCGGAATGTACAAAAACATTTTAATCATTGGATCAGAAGTACATTCAAAAGGTTTAGATATGACTACTCGTGGTCGCGGAGTTTCTGTGATTTTTGGAGATGGAGCTGGAGCAGCAATAATTTCGAGAGAGGAAGATACAACTAAAGGAATTTTATCTACACATTTACATGCTGAAGGTGAACATGCAGAACAATTAGCATTAATTGCTCCAGGTATGGGAAAACGTTGGGTAACTGACATTTTAAAAGAAAACAATCCTGATGATGAATCTTATTTCCCATATATGAACGGTCAATATGTATTTAAAAATGCAGTAGTTCGTTTTAGTGAAGTAATTAACGAAGGTTTGCAAGCTAATAACTTACAAGTTTCTGATATAAACATGTTGGTTCCGCATCAAGCTAACTTAAGAATTTCGCAATTTGTACAAAATAAATTCAAATTAACAGACGATCAAGTTTTCAATAATATTCAAAAATACGGAAACACAACAGCAGCTTCAATACCAATCGCTTTAACTGAAGCTTGGGAGCAAGGTAAAATTAAAGAAGGTGATTTAGTTGTTTTAGCAGCCTTTGGTAGTGGATTTACATGGGCAAGCGCAATTATTCGTTGGTAGTTTTCTTAATTTAGTGCGAATTAATTATTTTTTTATATTTTTAGGAAACTAATTTTATAAAAAATGAAGTTCGAGAAAATTCATAACAAAGGACAAGCACAAATTTTTGAAAACAGATTTTTAGAAAGTCTTACAAAAGGTCATCCTGCAGTAATTTGGGGGATGTATATTCCAATATTATCCTACAGTTTGTATTACGCTTATACAACTGTAGGATTTTCTTTTTTAAAAATTACCTCCGTATTCTTTGGGGCTTTATTTTTCTGGACCTTTTTTGAATATTTAGCACATCGTTTTATTTTTCATTTGGTCGCTGAAAATCCAAAAACACAACGAATAGTTTATATCTTCCATGGAAATCATCATCATTTTCCAAGAGACAAACAGCGTTTGTTTATGCCTCCAATACCAAGTTTAGTCCTTGCTACTATTTTATTTAGCATTCAATATTTAATATTAGGAAATTATGTTTTTTCTTTTTTCCCTGGCTTTATGTTCGGGTATTTACTTTATGCCTCAATGCATTATTTAATTCATGCAATTGCACCACCTTTTAAATTCATGAAACCATTATGGAGCAACCATCATTTACATCATTATAAAGATGAAGAATTAGGTTTTGGTGTAAGCAATACGTTTTGGGATCGTGTTTTCGGAACGATGTTCGACATAAAAAAAGAAAAAGTAGATAAACAAAAGGTTAAAGACTTAATGTTTGATAAATAAAAAAACTCAAAGCAAATTAGCTTTGAGTTTTTTCTCTGAATTTACAACTGATAATTTAAATGAACACTCAAACGATAATCAGATTTCACTTTCCCACCCGTTAAATTTTGAGAAATAGGTAACATTCCATTTATGCCTAAACCAAATTTTTTAAATCCAATTTCAACTCCAAGCTTTCCAAATAAAACATCACCTTTGGTATCTTTAAGGTTTTCGCCAAATTGCTTATTAGTCTGAAAAACTTCTCCTGCTACTCCAACTTGTGGTACTAAAACCACCTCGTCAATTTTGGTATTATAGAAGATTACAGAATTATAATTAAATTGATTTCCGAATTGATACTGATCTTTATTCTCTGTTTTAATATTGTATGATATTGAGGAATTCCAACCTAAACTTTCTCTAATCAAAGAATATTCGGCTAATAATATAAAATCCCAACTTCCTGTTCCCACCTGAAAACTTGGATTTACCGTTCCGTTCATCATTGAATTATATTTTCCGGTTGGAGCTTTCACTCCTGCCCCTAATTCTAAATTCTGAGCCCAAACAGCATCTTCTGAAACCTTATTTAATAAAGAATAAAATCCTACAACTGAAACATCTCCTAAACCAGAAATTGATTGAGCACCTGACGTTTTTTCGTTATTATGGAACTGAAAAGGTATAATGGCAGAAACTTGAAATTTACTAGATACAGCAAACTTTGACCATAATTGAGCGGTATTAAAATTTTCTTTCACCCAAGGCGAATTGTTATATAAACCATCTTTACTTGTGTATTGCTGATAAAAGTAACGAACACCAATAAAATTTTTATTTAACAATGAACTATAACCCAAAGATCCGCCACTTGTAGAACAACCGCAAGCATCACAATCTGCAAAAACGTTCATTCCAAACAATAGGAAGAACATGATATATATTTTTTTCATATATTATTTTTTAAAATTAGGATTCGAAATAAAATCCGAATCTGTTAGTGTGTGTAAAAAAGAAATAAGTAAAGATTTTTCTTCTTCAGAAAGTGAAATTCCTAATTGATTTCCATGCTTTAAACTCGGATCTAAAGTTTCTGAGTCAACCAAACCGTTCGTATAAAAATTCATAACTGATTGTAACGAACCAAATCTACCGTCGTGCATATACGGTGCTGTCAAAGCGACATTTCGCAAACTTGGCACTTTAAATTTATATCGATCTGAAGGAGAACCAGAAACCTCTTCTCTACCTAAATCATTCAATCGAGGATTTCGAGGTAAACCGTTATTTCGAAAAGAATTATCTGTAAACAAATCCGTTGAATGACAACTTGCACATTTGTTTTTAAATATTTCTAAACCATTTTTTTCAGAAATTGAAAATTCACCTCCTGGTTCATTTCGAACAAATTTGTCATATTTCGAATTAGAAGAAATCGTCACCGTCATAAATTGAGCCAATGCTTTTAGCATATTTTGACTTGAAATTTTCTGATCAGAAAAAGCCAAATCAAACAACTTAATATATTTAGGATCGGTTTCAATTTTAGAAATAATTGAAGGCAACGTTTCATTCATTTCTACTTCGTTGTGAATCGGAGAAATTGAAAGCATTTCTAAATTATTTGAAGCTCCATCAAAAAAATACTCATTAACAAAAGCCATGTTTTGAACAGCAGGTGTATTTCGTCTTCCAATTTTATCATCAACTCCGTGACTTAAATCGTGTCCGTGATGTGTGAAAGCATCTTTTTGTTCATGGCAAAACGCACAAGAAACCTGATTATTTGAAGATAATCTTCCATCATAAAACAATTCTCTTCCTAATTCAATTCCTTTTGTGGTTAACGGATTATTCTGAAAGTTATACTTCAATTCAGGAAAATTAGTAGGAATTTGCAATTGATATGCTTCATTAACTTCATCGATATCTTGATAATCAGAATCGTTGGAACTGCAAGAAAACAGCAATCCCAAACTAATAAATAAAATAAACTTTTTCATACTAGAAATTATTTATTTAATGTGATTCTCCAGAATTATGTACGTGATCTACTGTAAACATTTCAGTAGCATTTTGATGAATTTTAGTAGACAAATCTGCATTTACCATAATCGAAGCCGTTGTACCAGCCGGATTTAAATTTTCTGATAACTTAATCTTATTTACACCGTCTAAGATTTTATTTGTATCAACCATAAAATGTATACTTGGCGTTATATTTTCACGAACACGAGCTGAGTTTGGTAACGACAAAGTAATTTCTTTATAATTATCTAAAGCCGTTCCGTGGCTTCCAACATGAACAGAAAAATTTGGTGTTCCTTCAACTTCATTCGAACGAAAAACACCTTCCATATTTATAAATTTATAACCTGTAATCCATGCCCAAGTCATTTCATGTTGTGCGGCCAAATCCCAAAAATCTTGTTGATCTGTTTCACCCGTTAAGTATTTCTGTTGATCAACACCAATTCCAAAAGTTACTGAAGTATAATTTCCTGCAGGAACATTTTGTAAATTAATAGTAACTTGATTTGCACCGTTATCAATAATAAAATACGAATCGTTCTTTGGATAAACGAAAGTTTCACCTATATCATTGGTCAATCTTACATTACTAATGATGTAACTAAATCTTGAAATTTGAAGCGATTCTTTATTTGAATTTGTATAAAAAGAAGTATCTAAAAGCAATTGATCTCCATTAAAAGTATGGTCAAAAAACAATTGCACTTTACCATTTTCGTTTTTATCAATTGCATCATCATTCGAAGAACAAGACACAAATAAACTTGCCACCATAACAGACAGCATTTTAATTATATTTTTCATTTTTTTGATTTTAATTATTTACAACAAAAGTTTTTTACATTGGAAGTTATCCAACAAAAGAAAATAGAAATTTAGACAGGGAATCTGGTAAAGATCCATAACAAACCCAATCACATCAAAAAATGACGTAATAACTAAATTTCGAAAACTAATAAATAATTAAATAATGGGAGGTTGGAAGATTAACGAATGAAAGCTTGAAACATACAAATCTTCTAAAGTAGCAATTTGCATGCTTTCAATTCGTGTTGAACCATTAGGCAGTTCAAAAGCATAAAGCGCTTCACAAAAAATTACATTTTCAAAAACCGGAAATTTATAATCTTTTCCTTCTTTTTGATTTTCTGAAGAAGCTTTAGCCAACTGATCCTTTAAATGACATTTTCCGTTACATTTTAAATCGGGTTTGTCTCGATTCACACAAAGCTCATTAACAATATAATCATATTGAACTATGTAAGAAGCCAGCGGAAAAACCGGCTTAAACATATAGAGCATTATGAAAATTAGCATTAATTTCTTCATGTGGTAAATGTACAATTTTAACAATTAGTTTCCTAAGATACAACTCATTAAAATTTCGATTTTTATTTGTTGTGAAATATTTCTTTATCTTTATAAAAAACATAAAATCAACTGTTATAATTGATTCATTAAAATGATGTAATACACTTAAAATTATTATTTTTGTGGAAAATAAAATCAATATGTTAGTTATAGGAATTGCTGGAGGAACTGGAAGTGGTAAAACAACTGTAGTTCATCAAATTATGAGTGAATTACCAGAAACAGAAGTAGGTATTATCTCACAAGATTCATATTATAAACCAAACGACCATTTAAGTTTTGAAGAAAGAGCATTAATAAATTTTGATCATCCACGTGCGATTGATTTTGAATTATTAACGCAACACTTAAAAGAACTTAAAGAAGGAAAAAACATCAACCAACCGGTTTATTCTTTCGTTCATCATAACAGAACAGAAGATTACGTAATTACGCACCCAAGAAAAGTGATGATTGTTGAAGGAATTTTAATTCTAACAAACCCTGAATTACGTGAGCTTTTTGATATTAAAATTTATGTTCATGCAGATTCTGATGAACGTTTAATTAGAAGATTAAAACGTGATATCGCTGAACGTGGTAGAGATATGGAAGAGGTTTTATCTCGTTACCAAACAACCTTAAAACCAATGCACGAGCAATTTATTGAACCAACAAAAGCTTATGCAGATATCATCATTCCAAACGATACTTACAACACCGTTGCCATAGATATTGTTCGTACGGTAATTAATGAAAAAATTTCTTAAACCTAATCAATGAAAAAACTATTAACCAAACTAAAAACAAAATATCCTTTTTTAAAATGGGTAACTAATCGTTTTGTTTTAGTTACACTTTTCTTTGTAACTTGGTTATTATTCTTTGATACTTACGCATTTATAGACCACAAATCTATTAATGAGGAATTAGAAAAACTTGAAGAAAATCGCGACTATTACAAAGAAGAAATCTTAAAAGACGAGCAAGCTATTAAAAAGCTTCATCGAATGGAAGATATCGAAAAATATGCGCGTGAAAAATATTATATGAAACGCGAAAACGAAGATATTTATATCATTGATATTGAAACCGTTTCTGAATCCGATTCAAAAAAATAAAATTACATGACTAATCATTTATTTAATGAATTTGAAAAAATCACTTCGAAACAGTGGAAGAATCAAATTCAGTACGAATTAAAAGGAGCCGATTATAACGAAACCTTAATTTGGGAAAGTTTAGAAGGTATTAAGGTTAAACCTTTTTATCATAACGATGAAGATTTGGTTACTAATGCCGTTGAAACAAAAGCTTCGAACTTTAAAATCGTTCAAGAAATTTTTGTTCACGATGTTGAAAAATCAATAAACCGTGCCAACGACGTTTTAAATCGCGGAGCAGAAAGTATCCGTTTCATTATCGAAAGCGAAAATATCGATGTAGTTTCATTATTAAACGGAATTAAAGCTGAAGGTGCTTCACTTTACATTCAATTGCATTTTTTATCAGAAACTTTCATTGAAAAAATCAACACAGAAGCCGGAAAATTATCTTTCGAAGTTTTTGTTTTAGTTGATCCTATTCATCAATTAGGAAAAGATGGTAACTGGTTTACCAACTTAAATACAGATTTTGAAGCTTACAATAAAATTGTAACCACTTGCAAAAACATTAATTTTGTAACCGTTAACGCACAGCTTTATCAAAATGCTGGGGCAAATATGGTACAACAATTAGCCTACACATTAGCACATACTAACGAATATTTAAACAGAGTTCCTAATTTTGAAGGAACCATTACTATTTCTGTTGCTGTTGGTACAAACTACTTCTTTGAAATTGCTAAACTAAGAGCTTTACGCTTACTTTTTGAAACTTTAGTAAACGAATACAATCCAAACATTACCTTACACATTTTAGCAACTCCTACAAAACGTAACAAAACAATTTACGATTACAACGTAAATATGTTGCGTACAACTACAGAATGTATGAGCGCTATTTTAGGTGGAGCAGATGCGGTTGAAAACTTAAATTACGATGCGTTATTCCATAAATCAAACGAATTTGGATCGCGTATTTCAAGAAATCAATTACTAGTTTTAAAAAGCGAAAGTTATTTAGATAAAGTAAACAATCCGGCAGACGGAACTTATTATATTGAAAACTTAACGCAGCAATTAGCAGAAAAAGCTTTGACTTTATTTAAAGATATCGAAGCTAATGGCGGATTAATAACGCAATTAATCGAAGGAACTATCCAACGTAAAATTGCAGAAGCTGCTACTAAAGAACAAGCTTTATTTGACGAAGGTAAAGAAGTGCTTTTAGGAACTAACAAATATCCAAACGCACAAGACAAAATGGCAAATGATTTAGAACTATTTCCATTTGTAAAAAACAACCCTCGTAAAACATTAATAAGTCCAATCATCGAAAAACGTTTAGCTGAAACTTTAGAGCAACAACGTTTAGAAGAAGAAAAAAACGCTAATGCGTAATTGATTATGAGAAAAAATATTCAAAATATACAATTACCGAAAAACAAAAATATCCAAGCTTCAAGCGAAAACATGTTTGAAACTGCTGAAGGTATTTCGGTTAAACAAACCTACCAACTTGCGGATATTGAAAACGCAGAACAAATTGGTTTCGGAGCAGGTTTTGCTCCAAATTTAAGAGGTCCGTATGCAACGATGTACGTTCGCAGACCTTGGACAATTCGTCAATACGCAGGATTCTCAACTGCTGAAGAATCAAATGCTTTTTACCGTAGAAACTTAGCTGCTGGTCAAAAAGGACTTTCAGTTGCGTTTGACTTAGCAACGCACCGTGGTTACGATTCAGATCACGAACGCGTGGTTGGTGACGTTGGAAAAGCTGGTGTTGCTATTGATTCTGTTGAAGATATGAAAATCTTATTTGATCAAATTCCTTTAGATCAAATGTCGGTTTCTATGACCATGAATGGAGCAGTTCTTCCTATTTTAGCATTCTATATCGTTGCTGCAAAAGAGCAAGGTGTTGATGAAAAATTACTTTCTGGAACCATCCAAAATGATATTTTAAAAGAGTTTATGGTGCGTAATACATACATTTACCCACCTACTCCATCTATGAAAATCATCGCAGATATCTTTGATTATACAAGTAAGAAAATGCCAAAGTTCAACTCGATTTCAATTTCGGGATATCACATGCAAGAAGCTGGAGCAACTGCAGATATTGAGTTAGCTTACACATTAGCAGATGGTTTAGAATACATTCGAACAGGATTAGCTGCAGGAATGAAAATCGATGATTTCGCTCCTCGCCTTTCTTTCTTCTGGGCAATTGGAATGAATCATTTTATGGAAATCGCAAAAATGCGTGCAGCACGTATGATTTGGGCAAAATTGTTAAAACAATTCAACCCAGAATCAGAAAAATCTTTAGCATTACGTACGCACTGCCAAACTTCTGGTTGGAGTTTAACAGAGCAAGATCCTTTTAATAACGTAGCTCGTACAGCCATTGAAGCTGCTGCTGCTGCATTCGGAGGAACGCAATCATTACACACAAATGCTTTAGATGAAGCTATTGCTTTACCAACAGATTTCTCTGCTCGTATCGCTCGTAATACTCAAATTTTCTTACAAGAAGAAACTAAGATTTGCAAAACAGTTGATCCTTGGGCTGGAAGTTATTATGTGGAAAGCTTAACTTCTGAAATTGCTGATAAAGCTTGGAAATTAATCGAAGAAGTTGAATCTTACGGAGGAATGACAAAAGCTATCGAAGCTGGAATTCCGAAAATGCGTATCGAAGAAGCATCTGCTCGTAAACAAGCACGTATTGATTCTGGAACGGATGTAATTGTTGGAGTTAACAAATTCCGTTTAGAAAAAGAAGATCCGTTACAAATTTTAGAAGTTGATAACCAAGTCGTTCGTCAACAACAAATTGAACGTTTAAATACAATTAAAGCATCTCGTGATAACGCAAAAGTTAAAGAATGTTTAGCTGCTTTGACTGAAGCTGCGAAAACAAACGAAGGAAACTTATTAGCTTTAGCTGTTAAAGCTGCAGAAGCTAGAGCAACTTTAGGAGAAATTTCTGATGCTTTAGAAGAAGTTTACGGACGCTACAAAGCACAAATTAGAACCATTAGTGGAGTTTATAATAAAGAGATGAAAGCAGACGAAAGTTTTGAGAAAGCAAAACAATTAGCTGATACTTTTGCAAAACAGGAAGGTCGTCGCCCTCGTATTATGATTGCGAAAATGGGACAAGACGGACATGACCGTGGTGCAAAAGTTGTTGCTACAGGTTATGCCGATGTTGGTTTCGACGTAGATATGGGACCATTATTCCAAACGCCAGCTGAGGCTGCAAAACAAGCTGTTGAAAATGACGTACATGTTTTAGGAGTTTCTTCTTTAGCGGCGGGACACAAAACTTTAGTTCCGCAAGTAATTGAAGAATTAAAGAAATACGGTCGCGAAGATATTATGGTTATTGTAGGTGGAGTAATTCCTGCACAAGATTACCAATATTTATTCGATGCCGGAGCTGTTGCTGTTTTTGGTCCTGGTACTAAAATCGCTGATGCTGCTATTACCATCTTAAATGTTTTAACAGATAATGAATAAACTAAAAGTCCTGATGTAGATCGGGACTTTTTTGTTTGGTGCTTCGATTCATTTCGTTAGTTAAACAACATCTAAATAAAGATATTAACCTACATTAAGTCGGTTTCTATAAAATTGTGGTAACTTTAATTAAACAAAAAAATCAAATGATATGGAATTAGGAATTGGTATGTTTGGTGATTTACGCATCAACGAAAAAACAGGATATATACAATCGCCACAAGAGCGTTTACATGAAATATTAGAAGAAGTAAAATTGATGGATGAAGTTGGATTAGATTTCTTTGGAATTGGTGAACACCACCGTTCGGATTATTCGGTTTCATCTCCAGAAATAGTTTTAGCAGCTGCGGCGGCTGTTACTAAAAACATTAAATTAGGAAGTTCAGTTTCGGTAATTAGTTCTGCGGATCCAGTTAAATTATATCAAGATTTTTCAATGGTTGATAATATTTCTAACGGAAGAGCAGAAATTATGGCTGGTCGTGGTTCGTTTATTGAGTCATTCCCTGTTTTTGGGTACGATTTAAATAATTACGAAGAGCTTTTTGATGAAAAGCTAAATCTGCTTTTAGAATTAAACAAAAATGAAGTAATTACTTGGAAAGGTCAATTTAGAGCGCCGATTACAAATCAAACCATTTATCCAAGACCTGTTCAAAATGAACTTCCGATTTGGATTGCAGTGGGTGGAACACCTGCTTCTGTAATACGTGCTGGTAAATTAGGCTTACCAATTATTTTTGCTATTATTGGTGGTGACCCAGAAAACTTCTTACCGTTGTTTGAGTATTATAAACAAGCTTATGAAGATTACGGACATGACGTTTCTAAAATGCAAATAGGTGTTCACATGCACTCGTTCTTTAATGAAACCAATGTATTTGATGACTATTATCCGTACTATGCAGGGCAAATGGATCGTATAGGAAAATCTAGAAATTGGCCTCCGTTTACACGTGAACGTTTTGAAATGGGTAGAGAAGAAAATGGACATTTAATTATTGGTGATGCAAATTTAGCAATTGATCGTATCTTAAAATATAAAGAATTGTTTGGATTAACTCGTTTTTCTGCACATATGGATGTTGGTGCTCCTAATCATTTAGATTTAATGAAATCTATTGAAGTTTTCGGAACTAAAGTAGCTCCTGAAATTAGAAAAGCTTAAAAATATAAAAGGTGCTCTTTGAGCACCTTTTAACAAACAAAAAAATAACCAATCTACTATGACATAGACTACTTTAATAATTCATATTCAAATACTGGATTTCCGCGTTCACCAGCATCGTTTGTTAACGCTAAAAAGCGTAATTTATAAATATTATTCTGAGTGTCTTTAATTACATAAAAACGGTCATCTTTAACACTTAGTCCTGATGAAGGTCCTCCTCCATTTCTCCAAGAATCACCAATTACACGTTGGTCTGAAACCGAAGTAGCAAAAGCACTTTCATCAACATTTGAAATAGAAAATGCTTCATAATCCGTAGCTAAAGTTTCTGCTGTAGCTTGAACCATGTAAACTTTAGTACCGCCTAACATATTTGTAGTTATGTAATCCGCGAAATAATATGTAATTTGACTTCCTGGTTGTCCGTAATAATTTGTAAATCCTGTAAAACTTAAATCCCAAGTTGCTTTCTTAGGCTGAACGCTTACGCGTTGTCCGTTCTTTAAGTTTAAGTAAACAAAATTATAACTAGCGTCTTTTGATATCGTTATTGTTTGGTGTGTAGTTGCATTTAAATCTGCATATTCAACTTTATAATCAGAACCGCTTCTTGTAATTCTAACCTTTTTCCAACCACGAGCTTCACCATCTAAAGCAACAGACCCAACATTCGGAGTAGTTGTTCCTACTTCAAAACCTAAGTTCACTAAATAAACTTTATTATCAGCTTCTGTAGCTGAGATAGCTTTAATTGCTGTTCCTTCACCAAGAGCAGAACCTGCTAAAACTCCGGTTGGATTATCAACAAATCCGCCCATTGCTGGCGTAGTATAACCAACTGCAACAGACAAATCTTCAACCTGAACCTCGTCAATATTTGTAGTATTTAATTGCTTAACGGCCATTTTAACCGAACCGTTAATGATTACATTAAAATCATTTCCTGTTGAAAAACCTAAATCCCAAGAATCTCTTTTTACTGCAGTTTGAATGTTCTCACTTAAATCTACAAATACTTGATTTGGTTGATTAGGACCTCCAACATTCGGAGCCATTGTAGCTTGTGCAACAGGTCCGGCTTCTCCAGGAGTACCAGGATTATCTGGATTACCAGGATTCGTGTTTTCAGTGTCATTCTTTCCAGAAGTTGAATCGTCTGATGAACAAGATGTTGTTGCAATAAATGTAAACATTGCTAATAAGTAAACTACTTTTTTCATATTTATTTTAGTTTTAAGTTATATGCTAATTTTATAAAGTAACTGGTTCCGTAGGCCATTAAAACCTGTGAATCTACAGAATGCCCAGCGCCTTCATTTACTCGGGTTTGGTTTAAATTTCCAACATTGAATAAATTTCGAGCTCCGATTGTTGCTTCAAGTTGATTGGATAAAAACGATTTTCTTACAGACATATCTAACCAATTGTAAGCTTCTATAGTAGACAATACATATTCATTTGAACCAGCAATCCATTGTGGTGCTTTAGAGATGTATTTATAATAAACAGAAAAGGTTAGATTAGGCTTTTCGAATAAGTAAGATGCGTTTGCTTGTAGTGAATAAGTAAATAATAATTTATCTGGTGTAGCATATTCGAGATTGTCTATTTTTTGAGACAACCATGAAAATGAACCGCCTAAATTCAGATTAAAATTTTGCCACTTGAAATTGTTAGTCGTTGCTATATTTAAATTACTATACTTACTAATATTGATGTATTCATATTTTGGAGTTGCGCCCTCAAAACCAACAAGAGCACTTGTAATTCTATCGTTTATTTGCATATATCCGATTTGAATTTGGTTACTTATTGCAATATTAGAATCAACGAATAAAGTATTTTTCTTTAAACTAGTTTCTAACGAAGAGCTACGTTCTGGAGATAAATTTTCGTTCCCAACGAAATAATGTCCGTCGAAAACCATTTTACTATAAAGCTCGTTGAAATTAGGAGTTCTGAATGATTTTCCGAAAGAAGTTCTAGATTCAAAATCATCAGCTATTTTATAAAGTAATCCTAACGAATATGCATTTTGATTTTTGAATAACGATTGAATTGAATATCTAAATCCTGGTTTAAAAATGAATTTAGAATTGATTTTCACATCAGAAGAAACATAAAAATCTAAATTATTGATGTTTTTACTAACATCCTTTTTTCCGCTTCCTTCATCATCTACAATAGAAAACCCTTTGTTATTGGTAAATTCATAACCTAAAACTGGAGAAAATACTTTAGATTTAAATAGATGTGAAAAAGTACCAATTGAATACCAAACGTCCATAGCTTGGTCTTTATATTTAGAATTATTGGTTTCTGAATTATGTGTTATATTATTTCGGAAGGTTTCTACTTCTCTTTTTTGAGATTGATTTGAAAGGGAAATATTATAACTCAATCCACTTGAAAAACTCCCAATTACATTTAAATGTTGTGCAAAACGATTGGTAAAATAGCGCTCATCGTTTCCGTATTTATAAGCTCCAATACTTTCGTTGTAACCTGAATTCACAGTTGAACCAAAGAAATTTACTTTTTCGTCTAAAAATTCAAAACGATAAAAAATTCTGAAGTTGTTGTTACTATAGTTAATTACAGCATTTGTTTGTAGTTGGTCTTTAGGAAGCCATTTATAACCACGTTTTCCATCGTTGATATTATGAGTTTCACCTTGAAAATCTCCTTTAAAACCTTGAAAATCGTTTCTTAAACCTGAAATTCCAACAAACCAATTGTCATTAATTTTATGTTTAATTCCAAGCATTTGCACATGTCGACCTTCAGAAAAAGGCTTGTATTCTTTACCAACAGTTTCTTCTTGAACCGCAGCAGAAATTTCCCAAGAATTACGAATATTCTTTTTCGTAACAATATTTAGAATTCCACTTACTGCATTGACGCCATGAGTAACTCCCATTGAACCTTCAATAATTTCAATACGCTCAATGTCATTGATATTTATTTGAGACAAATCGATGTTATTACCAAAACCATCTTCACTAACAACTGGAATATTATCAATAAGAATTTTAAAATAACTCGCATCTAATCCAAACATAGAAACTTTAGATTTTCCGGAACTACTACTTGGCGAAACGTTAATATTTACATATTGATTAAGAACATCTCCCAAATGAATCGCTCCTAAATTCTTAATATCCTCAGCATTTATAACCTTTACATTATTTACAGAATTGGCAATCGTTTGTGAATCTGTTTCAGAAATAATAACAATTTCATCCAGAACTTCATTTTTCGGCAAACGTAATGAATCAGTTTGCCCCTTAGAAATCAAGGAAGTAAACGAAACAAAAAGTAATAAAATGTATTTATTTTTCATTATTTTTATTTATTCTAAATAAATTCAACAAGGCAAATATAGAAGCTTATTTTTATTTATTCTAAATAAATTTTATTTTTTCAAAAATTATTATAGTTTTGTGCTGTTAACTATTTTTAACAAGATTAAATAAATATTATGAAAAAATACATTACAGTATTAGCTGTTGCAATCGCACTTATTGCTTGTAACAAAAAAGAAACTACAGACGCAACAACAGATGCTGTAGAAAACAAAATAGATGAAAACCAAAAAATTGTTTCGCTAAACGGAGCTGTATCTGAAACAATAGCAGCATTAGGTGCAAGCGCACAAATTGTAGGTGTTGATGTAACATCAACCTATCCAGAAAATTTAAAAAACACAGCTACAGATTTAGGGCATGTTAGAACAATAACAGCAGAAAGCATTTTAAGTTTAAAACCAACAGTAGTTGTAGCAACTTCAAAAGATGTTAATCCTACATTGAACGAACAATTAAAACAAGCAGGAATTCAATTAGTGGTTATCGACCAAGAATTCAGTGTAGATGGAACTAAGAAATTAATTACAGAAGTAGCAAATAACTTAGGCAAAATTAATGTTGATTCGCTAATTAATAATATCGATACGCAATTAAAAGAAGTAAAATCGTTTGATAAAAAACCAAAAGTTTTATTCATTTATGCTCGTGGTGCAGGAAATTTAATGGTTGCTGGTAAAGAAACTCCGTTACATAATATGATTGAATTGGCTGGAGCTGAAAACGCTGCTGCTGCTTTAACAGATTTTAAACCTTTAACTCCAGAAGCTCTTTTAACTACAAATCCAGATGTAATTTTAATGTTCGATAGCGGGTTACAAAGTTTAGGTGGCGCAGAAGGTTTATTAAAAATTGAAGGAATTTCTGCAACCAACGCAGCGAAAAACAATAAAATAATCACAATGGACGGTCAACTATTATCAGGTTTCGGACCACGTTTAGGTGAAGCTGTAGTAGAATTAAACTCGAAATTAAATCAATAATGACAAAAATTGCGATTTACAAATATGCATTTTTAGGATTACTTGTTATCGCGATTATTAGTGCGTTATATTTAGGTGCTTATGATTTTACAGAAATACTTCCAAAAATCATAAGTACCTATTTACAAACAAACGAACATTCATCAGATTCGTATGTATTAATTGAGTTAAGAATTCCAAGAATACTAATGGCCATTTTTACCGGAGCTGGTTTAGCTATTTGCGGAACAAGCTTACAAGGATTGTTTAAAAATCCGTTGGCATCACCAGATTTAGTCGGAATTACCTCTGGTGCCGTACTTTTTGCAGCAATAACCATTGTATTAGGTTCAACGTTTATGCATTTACTTCCGTCGTTTTTCAGATATGCAATATTAAGTATCATGGCATTCATCGGTTCATTGCTTACCATGATTTTTGTATACCGAATGGCAACTGCAAACGGAAAAACACACATTTTAATTCTCTTACTTTCTGGAGTTGCAATTACAGCATTAACTGGAGCCGTAACAGGCTTTCTAACCTATTTATCTACAGAAGAAGAATTACGAAATTTAACTTTTTGGTCGCTAGGAAGTTTAGCTGGAGCGAATTGGTGGAAAGTTGGAATAGTTGCGCTTTTTGTTTCTGTTGGAAGTTATATTTTATTAAAGAAAGGCAAAACTTTAAACGCATTGATGCTTGGAGAAAAAGAAGCCGCTCATTTGGGTTTTGATATCGAAAAAAATAAAAGACAAATAATTGTAATTGTTGCCTTTATTGTTGGAAGTATAGTCGCTTTTAACGGAACTATAGCTTTCATTGGATTAGTAATTCCGTATATATTACGATTCATTTTCAAATCTAATTATAATATTTTACTTCCATTATCCATGATATTAGGAGCTGTTGTACTTTTAATTGCCGATACCATTAGCCGATTAATTGTTTCTCCGGCAGAATTTCCAATTGGAATATTAACAGCTTTAATGGGAGCTCCCGTTTTTATTTCGATTTTAATTAATTACAAAAGAAAAATGTAATGATACAAATTCAGCAATTGCAATTTAAAGCCAAAGAACGATGGTTGCTTAAAAACATAGATTTAGAAATTAAATCTGGAGAATTAATCGCCATTGTTGGACCAAATGGTGCCGGAAAATCAACCTTATTAAGTAGTATTGCAAATGAAATAGCTTTTGAAGCAAAGGAATATCTATTTAAAAATCAAAAGATTTCTTCATACAGTAAAAAAGAAATTCCGCAACATAGAGCTAAATTTTCACAACATCAATCGGCTGAAATTCATTTAAAAAACGATGAAATTGTTTTAATGGGACGCTATCCGTATTTTACAAATGAACCAAACAAAGAAGATTGGGAAGTTGTAAATTTATGGATGCAAAAAACGCAAACTAATCATTTAACAGACCGCGATTACGAACATTTATCTGGAGGTGAAAAACAACGTTTACATATTGCTAGAATTTTCACTCAACTTGAAAATGAAATTGAAAACAAATTAGTTTTATTAGATGAGCCTTTAAATAATTTAGATGTAGCGCATCAGTTTAAAACATTACATCTAATAAAAGAGTTTACAAACAAAAAAAATTCAGCTTTAGTAGTTTTGCATGATTTAAATATTGCAGCTCAATTCGCAGATAGATTGATACTAATGCATAATGGTAAAATTGAAATTTTCGATAAACCAGAAAAAGTTCTTACCCAAGAACGCATCACAAATGTGTACCAATATCCGTGTACACTTACCAAACATCCAATAACAGAACAACCGATAATCTTATTCGGCTAAAAATAAAAATATGAACACAACTCAAGATTTAAAAACGCAGTGGGAAGCTTTAAAAGCAACTCAACCTCATTTAAGAATTCGTAACGCAGCAGAAAAATTAGGCGTTAGTGAAATGGAATTATTAGCTACTAAAATTGGTGACG
>NZ_CANRNX010000044.1 GCF_947632075.1 uncultured Flavobacterium sp. | reverse complement strand
CAACGGATTTACAGTCCGTCCTCGTTGGCCGCTTGAGTATCTCCCCATAAGCTTGTAGCTTATTGTAATTCCTTTCGGTATTACGGTTGCAAATATAGCGCTGTTTTGTTACAATGCAAGCATTTTTTTAAACATTTTTTTAATCTTTTTTTAAACTATTGGTTTGCAATAATGTACTGATTAAAATTTTTTGATTGTTTGTCTAATCGCAACTAATTTTTTCATTAAATCTTCGAAATAATCTAAGTGTAACATGTTCGCACCATCACTTTTTGCGTTAGCTGGATCAAAATGTGTCTCAATAAATATTCCGTCAACACCAACGGCAATACCAGCTTTAGCAATTGTTTCAATTAAATCTGGTCTTCCTCCGGTAACTCCACTTGCTTGATTTGGTTGTTGTAATGAGTGTGTAATATCTAAAACTGTTGAAGCGTAATTTTGCATGGTAGGAATTCCTCTGAAATCTACAATCATGTCTTGATAACCAAACATAGTTCCGCGATCTGTAACCATTACGTTTTCATTATTGCAGTCTAAAACTTTTTGAACAGCATGTTTCATACTTTCAGGACTCATAAATTGTCCTTTCTTTAAATTTACAATTTTTCCTGTTTTTGCTGCTGCTACAACTAAATCAGTTTGACGTACCAAAAATGCAGGAATTTGTAAAACATCGACATATTTTGCTGCCATTTCAGCATCTAAACTTTCATGGATATCTGTTACAGTTGGTACATTAAAATGTTTTCCTACTTTTTGTAAAATTTCTAAAGCTTTTATATCTCCAATTCCTGTAAAGGAATCAATTCGAGAACGATTCGCTTTTTTAAATGACCCCTTAAACACAAAAGGTATTTTTAAATCATCTGTAATTTTTACTAAACGTTCAGCAATTTGAAAAGCCATTTCTTCACTTTCAATTGCACATGGACCAGCTAATAGGAAGAAGTTTCCACTATCTGTATTTTTTATATTTGGTATATTGTTAATGTTCATTTTATTTTTTCTTTTTAGATTTTAATTCTACAACTTTCACTGGAGCTGTATAGTTTTTAGTTTTCAAAAAATAGGCCAAAATACCCGATAAGACTATTCCAAATGACAAAATGTCTCTCATATTCTGATACATAGTAGAGTCAAAATTGTAAGATTTTTCTAATACTTCTTTTGATTCTCTTCCTTTTGCTGCTTGATATTCAATAAGATTAGTGAAGTAATCTGGAGAAATTGAATTATGAATGATATAATGTGCAATTGGATTCAATAAAGCTGTGATTCCAGCAAGGAACAATCCAAAACGAAAAGCTTGTTTAAAGTCCCATTTTTTATTGTAATAATTAATTTTCTTGTCTAAAAAAGCTAATAAAGACAAAATAATTATGATTAAAATAAATAACATTCCAAAAATGATTATGTTACTAAAGTCTGTATGATTACCTATTGATTTTTCTATAAAAGCCCAAAGACAGTAAAAAGCAGTAAAGATTGCCGCCCATTTTATTTCAATTCCAATTCTTTTCATTTATACTAATTAAAATTTATGTAAAATTACTTCAAAATATTCATTTTAAAAAAAATAATAAATTGTCTTTTTTTTGGTTAAATTATATGTATATTTAATTGTAAATCAATATTGTATTGGTTTGTTTTGCAAATAAGAAAAAGAAATGTTATGAAAAATTTAGTTTTAATAAGACATGGGAAATCTAATTGGGATTTTCCTTTAGGAGATCACGAACGACCGTTAAAAAAGCGAGGGATTTCTGATGCTCATCTTATTTCTGATCGTTTAAAAAAATGTTTACCTAAAAAGTTTTTGATTTTTAGTAGTACTGCTAAGAGAACTTTAGATACCGCTAAGATTTTTGCTCAAAATTTAATTATTCCTGAAGAATTAATTATTTCGGAAAATGAATTATATATTTTTGATTTAAAAAGTTTAACAAAATTTATCAAATCAATAAATAATAAGCATGATTCAATAATTCTTTTTGGACATAATAATGCCATTACAGATTTTGTTAATAAATTTGGAAATAAATTTATTGATAAAGTTCCAACTTCTGGCGCTGTATTTCTACAGTTTGAACAGAACGATTGGGAATTTATTAATGAAGGGAAAGTCATTAAAACCATATTTCCAAAAGATTTAAGAAATGAATCAAAAAACACATAATAAATATATTGATAGAGAAAAAAGTTGGTTAGCTTTTAATGAAAGAGTTTTACAAGAGGCGGCAGATAATACTGTGCCTTTACTTGATAGACTGCGTTTTCTTGGTATTTTTTCTAATAATTTAGATGAATTTTTTAGAGTTCGTTACGCTTCAATTCGTAGAATATCAATGTCTAAGAATGCAAGTAAAAAATTAGATAACGGACAAACTGCATCTGAATTGCTTCAAGAGATTACAGAAATTGTAATCAACCTTCAAAGTGAAAGTTTACAAATTCTCCAAGAGATTGAGAACGAATTAAATAAACAAAATATATTTATTATTGATGAAACTGAGGTAGCTGAACCACATCTTAGTTTCATTAAAGAGTTTTTTATAAACGAAGTAAGTCCAGATTTAGTCACTATCATCTTAAATGATCTGGCAGAATTCCCTTTATTAAGTGACGCTCATGGTTATTTAGCCGTTAAAATGGTTATGAAACGTAACGAGCATTCAAATAAATCTGAATTTAAACGCACGAGATACGCAGTAATTGAAATTCCAAATCATATCAATCGTTTTGTTGTTCTTCCTGAAATTGATGGAAAACAATACATTATGCTTTTAGATGATATCATCCGTTATAATCTTTCAAGTATCTTTTCAATTTTTAATTACGAACGTGTTACTGCACACATGATTAAAGTTACACGTGATGCCGAACTTGATTTTGATTCAGATTTACATAAAAGTTTTTTAGAAAAAATCTCAACAAGTGTAAAAGATCGCCAAGTAGGTGAGGTCGTCCGTTTTGTTTATGATAGTAAAATGGAAAAAGATACTTTACAATTCTTTTTAGATAAAATGGAGATCGAATCTATTGATAGTATTATACCTGGCGGAAGATATCATAACCGTAGAGATTATATGAAGTTTCCTAATTTAGGAAGAAAAGACCTTCAATTCAAGAACAATTATCCATTACCTGTTGATGGTCTTAATATAGAAGAGAGTTTCTTTTCACAAATAAAAGAAAGAGATTATCTTATTCATACCCCATTTCAATCATTTAACTATATTGTTCGTTTTCTACGTGAAGCCGCTTTAGATCCAAAAGTTACCGATATTAAAATCACTTTATATCGTTTAGCCAAAAATTCTCAAATCATTAGTTCATTAATTAATGCAGCTAAAAATGGTAAAAATGTAACTGTTCAAATAGAGTTACGTGCACGTTTTGATGAATCGAGTAATATTTATTACGCCGAATTAATGCAAAGCGAAGGTATTAGACTTATATTTGGGGTAAAAGGTTTAAAAGTACACAGTAAAGTCTGTGTTATTGAACGCTTAGAAGGTAAGAAAATTAAGAGATATGGTTTTATATCTACTGGAAATTTTAATGAAAACACGGCTCAATTCTATACAGATGTGACTTTATTAACTTCTCATCAAAAAATAATGAAAGAAGTATCTAAAGTATTTGATTTCTTTGAAGTAAATTACAAAATTCAACGATACAAACATCTTATAGTTTCACCTCATTTCACCAGAACACGTTTCTATAATTTAATTGAGAATGAAATTAATAACGCTTGTGATGGTAAACCCGCATTTATAAAAATGAAAATGAATAGTTTATCAGATCAAAAAATGATAAATCATTTGTATGAAGCAAGTAGAGCTGGTGTGAAAATTCAATTAATTGTGCGTGGAATTTGTTGTTTGGTTCCAGGAATTGCTGGAATGAGTGAAAATATTGAAGCAATTAGTATTGTTGATAATCTTTTAGAACATTCACGCATATATATTTTTGGTAACGATAATAATCCTTCAGTTTATATTTCGTCAGCTGACATTATGACACGTAATATTGATGAACGAGTTGAAGTAACTTGTCCAATATATCAAGAAGATATTAGACAAGAATTGATGGATACTTTTGAAATTTATTGGACTGGAAATGTTAAAGTTAGAATTCATTCTGAAAATTTATCAAATTCATACCGACCAATTTCCGAAAATGTTTTTAGAGCTCAATTTGAGTTATATAATTATTATAGAAATAAATTAGAAGTTATTTTAGATTAATGATACTTATAAAAAAATATGCTGCAATAGATATTGGTTCAAACGCTGTTCGTTTATTAATAACCAATATTATTGAAGAAAATAATAAAATACAGTTTAATAAAAGTCACTTAGTTCGTGTTCCAATTCGTTTAGGACAAGATGCCTTTACTGTTGGAGAAATTTCTGAACAAAATATTGAAAGAATGACAAAAGCCATGCATGCTTTTAAACTTTTAATGGAAGTTTACGGTGTTGAAAAGTATGCAGCTTGTGCTACTTCAGCCATGCGTGAAGCGTTTAACGGAAGTGATATTGTAAAAACAATTCGAAATCAAACCGATATAAACATCGAAATAATAGATGGAAAAAAGGAGGCTTTAATTATTGCTAATTCAGATTTAAGAACTCTAATTAAAACCGAAGGAAATTATCTTTATGTTGATGTTGGTGGTGGAAGTACTGAATTTACTTTATTTTCAAATGGTAAGCAAATCGCATCAAAATCTTTTAAAAACGGAACAGTTCGTTTGTTAAACAATATGGTTTCTGATTTGGTTTGGATTGAAATAGAAAAATGGATTAAAAATTCAGTTAAAGATTATTCAAATATTCAATTAATTGGTTCGGGTGGAAACATTAATAAATTGTTTAAAATGTCTGGTAAAGCACAAGAAAAACCTTTGACTCAGGTTTATCTTAATCAGCAACTTAATAAGTTAAAAAACATGACTTATGAGCAACGTATTGCTGATTTAGGATTAAACTTAGATCGTGCTGATGTAATTATTCCGGCAATTCAAATTTATACAAATGCGATGAAGTGGAGTGGAGCAAAGCAAATTTATGTTCCTAAAGTTGGTTTATCAGACGGAATTGTAAAAGCGATGTACAACAATAATTCAGGAATTAAAGTTCACCAAATTTTATAAGCTTACTTGGTTTTAAATGAATACTACAATACAAATATTCGAATATAAAAATGAAATTAATTTTCATTTCAATCAACCCTATTATAGTATTTTTTTGTTTGAAACAGACGCTAAGGTTTCTGTAAATTTTGTTGAGTATCAAATTCAAAAAAATAATTTACTTTTCTTAGCTCCTTATCAATTACTAACTTCAGAAATTGATATTCCTTTTTCATTTAAATTATTAAATTTCCATGCAGATTTTTATTGTATTGAATATCATCGCAAAGAGGTTGCATGCAACGGAATATTGTTCAATAATCTATTTACAGAACCTTTTATTTCATTACCAGAAACCGTTTTAAATGAAATTAAAATCACTTTCGATAAGATAAAATCTTATGAAAATACAGATTCTACTTCCGACTTTTCTATATTAAAAACTTATCTACAGCTCATTTTGGCTTTAAGTAACAAAGAAAAACAGCTTGATGATTTCAGAAAAAATGAAGATAGATCAGCAATTTCACCTGATTTTATTCAAATGGTAGAATCTAATTTTTTGAAACAAAAAAGTGTTGATTTTTATGCAGATTCTTACTCGATTTCTTTAAATCATTTCAGTAAAAAAATAAAATCTATTTACGGGAAATCACCAAAAACGTTAATTCAAGAGCGTTTGATTTTAGAATCTAAAAAGCAATTGCATTTAACTTATAAAAATATAAACGAAATTGCGCTTTATTTAGGATTTCAAGATGAATTTTATTTTAGTCGTTTTTTTAAAAAGCATGTTGGTGTTTCACCTAAAATATTTCGTCAAAATGTCGGAATTGCAGAAATAGCGAAATAGTACATGTTTATTCCATTTTAATCCATTCTTCTGTTTTTATTTAAAATTTAGTTTTGCTATGAATTAAATTAACAAAAAATGGAAAACATATTAAAAAAATTATTAGGCTTTGAAAAGCAATTTTTGAATTTACTAAGAATTTCAATTTTCATTGTAATGGCTTGGATTGGCGGATTAAAATATTTTCAGTACGAAGCTGATGGAATAGTTGCATTTGTTTCTAATAGTCCGTTTATGGGATATTTTTATAAGAATGCATCAAATGAAGTTGTTTTAGAAAATGGAGATAAAGTTGCAGAATATACTTTATATAAAAATCCTGAAGGAAAAGTTGTTCAGAAAAATATTGATTGGCATCAAAAAAACGGAACTTACATTTTTTCTTATGCATTAGGTGTAGTTATTATTTCAATTGGAATTTTAGTGTTGTTAGGAATATGGTATCCGAAAATTGGTTTTTGGGGTGGTTTTCTAACTTTAGGAATGTCTTTTGTTACGCTTTCTTTTTTAATAACAACTCCAGAAGTTTTAGTTCCGAATTTAGGTGGTGATTTCGATTCACCAAATCATGGATTTCCTTATTTATCTGCTGCTGGAAGATTGGTCTTAAAAGATGTTATTATGTTAGCAGCAAGTTTAGTAATTATGTTAGATTCTGCTAAAACTATTTTAAATAAGAAATAGCAGCCTAAAGTTTGAGTGTTTTTTTAGTTCAGAAAATGAAGTATTTTTGTGTTATGAATACAACTGAATTAAAAGAGTTTTTAGACTTTAAAGCAGATCAATATAATAATCCGAATTTTATAGAATCTGATCCAATTCAAATTCCACATCGATATAATTTAAAAGAAGATATTGAAATTTCAGGTTTTTTAGCTTCAACGATTGCGTGGGGAAATAGAAAAATGATTATCAATAGTTGTAATAGAATGATGGATTTGATGGGAAATAATCCTTATGATTTTGTTTTAAACGCATCAGATTCTAATTTAGAAGATATTGAGCATTTTGTTCATAGAACTTTTAATACAGAAGATTTTAAATTTTTTATTAAGTCTTTACGTAATATTTATTTGAATCATGGAGGTTTAGAAAACTTGTTTATTTCTAATAATGGTGAAAGTTTACAACCTAATATTACTGAATTTAAAAACGTTTTTTTTGAAATTAATCATCTTTCTCGAACAACTAAACATGTTTCAGATCCTGCCAAAGGTTCAAGTTCAAAAAGAATAAATATGTTTTTAAGGTGGATGGTTAGAAATGATAATAAAGGTGTTGATTTTGGAATTTGGAAAAATGTTTCACCATCGTTATTATCTTGTCCGTTAGATGTACATTCAGGAAATGTTGCAAGACATTTAAATATATTAACTCGGAAACAAAATGATGCTAAAGCTTTGTTTGAATTAGATTCATCATTGCGTAAATTCGATCCTAAAGATCCAGTAAAATATGATTTTGCTTTATTTGGTTTAGGAGTTTTTGAAGGAATAAAATAAAAAATCGGCTTATGCCGATTTTTTTATTTTAAAGTTTTCAGGAAAAAGCCTTTTTAGTTGAATACAAGGCTCTTATGAGGATAATCAAAAAAGTCAGGTAACGATTTGGTAACGGTGCTTATTGCTTTGCTTTTCAACTGGTTTCCGTTAGCTCTTAACAAAGATATAAAAATTTACATAAATATATTTGTTTAAATCTTATCTGCGTAACTCTTCTTTAAAAAGTTTATCAAATTCTTTTAGCCCCTCTTTGCAAACTTTTTCTAAATAAAGAAAAAAACTTTCATATGATTTGAAATCAATATTTAAATCTTTCATCGAAGACGGAAAAAGCTTATCAAATAACTCGATATCAAATTCTCGTGTATCTTCGTTTTTGTAGTCTAAATTTCCTGCTACAAAAACTGGGTTAAAATATTTTTTTGTTAATTCATTATATTTCTCAAGTTCATCTTTAGAAAGTCTAGAAATTTGTTCTTTAAAAAACACTATTGATCCAACACTGACGTAATCTAATAATGGTTTTGTTGCAATTGATGAAGCAATTAATTTCTTTTTTATCCATTCTGCTCTGAAAGTGTTTTCAAATTCAACCCAATTTACTAATTGAACATTCGTATTTTTAATTGCCTCAAATGTTCCGCTCTGAAAACCAATCTTTGATACTACCAGCCCGTAATTAGCTCCATAATCGTTTACAACAGTTCGAAAGGAGTGAACAACACTTTTTGGAATAGCTTTCTTCCAAAATTTACATTCACATATGATTACACTTTTAGAAACTTGGCTATTTATTTCTGCATATACATCAACATTAACTTTTTCCCTTACTGTAATTATTTCTTTTTCTACTTCGCATTGATAGCCACATACAGTTAAAATCTCAGCAACTTTGTTTTGTAAATCTTTCCAGGTTTTCGGTTCATTTTCGTGAATAGTCATTTATATATAAGTTTCTCAAAGATTTATAAAAATCATTTTTTTGAATCGTATCAATCTAGTTTTCAAAAAAGGATATTGAATAAGCTAATTTTATGTTATAAAAGATTAGAAACGATGATCTGTCTATTCTTCCCAAACTACACTTATTATAGTTTTCATTTGCTTATAAGGAATACAATATTCAAAAAAATCACTATCATCCTCATCAGCTTTTAATTCAAACCACGTAGATTTATATATTGATTGAGCTTTATCTTTTCCTGAATATAAAAAATCATAGTCAGCATCAATATACTCTTGAGCAACAGAATCTTCAGGAGGTGATAGTTTGGTGATTTCTTTTATTTTTATCCAATAACCATCTGACTTACTCCAATATTTAACCTGACCATTATTAATAAAAACAACAAATAAGGGATATACATTTAATGATAATAACCTATAAATAATTGAGGTTAAACTGGTTTTGAATCTTTCTGATAATTCTTTTACTAAATCAGGAGAGAACTTTTTTTTAAATGTCGCTTTCCGTATTAAATCTTCGGGCATTAATAGCTCTGATGCAAAATCGTTAGCTTCCCATTCCTGAATTCCTTTTTTTGCTTGCTGCTCTGCATTGTTAAACCAGTTTAGTGTATTGGGTGTTTCATCGTGTAGTTCTAAATCTAGTTTGTCATGTAGTAAAAAATGCCCGATTTCATGGGCGACAGTAAACCTTTTTCTCTCTTCAAACTGAATATTGGAGTTTATTTTTATTAATGTCTTGGAGTTACCTCTGATAATTTTACCGTCTGAACTTGGTAATTTCTCCTCTATTAATGTTGCCCCAAGTCCGGCAACAAAAATATCCAAAGGAATATCAGTAATTTCATCGAAGCCGATTTCTTCTAATAGTGCTTTAGCTCTATTAGAACCTCTTCTATTTCTGATCATTTTCTAGTTGTTCCAATAGTTCTAATAAATTTTGATCTTTAATTATTTCTTTAATCTCGTCAATTCCTAGATTATCTAAATTTCTGTATTGTACCTGAAATTGATTATTTGCAATTAAAGATTTTAAATAACTAATTGGCTTGTCGATATTTTTCTCAATTGCACTTTGTAGTAATGCAGAAGCTTTTTCTAACAAATCATTGTCTCTTTGTTTATTAATATAACCTTTTAAGAGAAATGAATGTTTACGGAAGTTTTTAAGAGCATAATTTTCAATATCATTAATATCAAAACCTTCCTCTTTAAGAATTTCATCATAGGCATTGGAATCTCCGTCAATAATTTGGGAAATAATTGTCTCGTCTATCTTTTTGATGAAGTTATTTTTCATAATTCAACACTTTCAATTTTGCTTTTATAAATGGTAACTTGCGATCTAACCGCTTTTTAATATTTGTCAGTTCATCGATTCCGATGCCTAATAACTCTGACAAGTCGTTTCGTTTCATGCCATTAATTATATATGGTTCAAACAATAATAATTCATCATCTGTCGCTCCCATAGCTGTCAATTCATCATGGCATATAGATAATAAGGATTGGTAGTCCGAATCATCAAAAGACATTTCAACATCATTATCCAGGATTTCAAATGTTTCATTTGCTTTATCGAGTTCAGCGTTTAATGTGTTTGAAATGACACTATCTAGAGCACTTATTATCTGCTTTCGGAAATCAGGGAACTTATCAATATACCAGTTCCGTCCTCCTTCTCTTAAAAAGGCTTCGATCGTATCATTAATCATGTCTTCAATCATAATACCCCTAAAACCCTTTTGATAATTGTATTTAATTCCAAAAAAAGTCTTAAGCCTTATGATAGCATGTTTGAAAAGAATAGCATAAAAATCCGAAGTATAAACCTCCTGAAGTGCCCTGCGTTTCTCCTCAAAAGTTGCAACTTTTCTATTATCAGACTTCATTTATATAGTAATGCTTAAATTTTATAAAAAACTTCCATAGCAATGGCAATTTATGAAATTAATATAGCATTACAATGTATATAAGACGTTTAACTAAAAAAATAAATTATGAGTAAGTCAGCAAATTATTTAATCTCTGGTGTTTGGAAAGATTCAAATGACAACATTACACATGTAATGTTGCATTTGGTAAATGATGGAGATTCATGGAGTATGGGTGAAAAAACATCAGAAGCCAATGCCATAGCATTATTAAAAAAAGGAAATATTATTAAGACAGTAGTATGGGGTTATCCTGGATGGAGTATTAAATCCAAGGTAACATATATTCAGAGAGCTGGAAAAGAATATTTAAGGAGCGAGGCAAATACAACTACAAAAGATAATTTAGACAATTTAATATCAATGAAAGCAATTAAATAATTATAAATATGGATAAAAATTTACATTTAGATTCGGTAATTAAAACTCATCAAATTACCAAAGAAGAGCAGCTTTTAACTAAGCACAAAGACAAAAGCAAAGAAGTTAAAGAGGCTTTAGAGGAAAAGTACGAAAGTAATATATACTCTCCTTTTAATTCTGGTTCATATGCAAAAAATACTGCTATGAATACCAAATTTGATTTTGACATGGTATGCCCTTTTAAAAGAAATGCATTTGGCTCTAATGGCACATTAAAACAGATGTACGAAGATGTTTTTGATTTTTTATATGAGAAATATAAAGACGAGGCAAATGTTAGAAAACAAAAAGTTTCTATTGGAATTGAGTTTTTTGCCGATGAAGACGGTGATATTGTAAAGATTGATGTTGTTCCTGGAAGAGAATTAAATCAAAATCAATACAAAGATGATGAAAACCTGAATCTCTATGTCTACTATAAATATGGAAACTTTGATCAGGGCAGTGAGAGAATTAAAACCAATGTACAAGCTCAAATCAAAAATATTAAAGATAGAGCTACCAAAGAAAAAGATTCCATTAGAAAGGTCATCCGCCTGCTTAAAGTATGGAAAAACACCAAATATAATTACCCTGTAAAATCTTTCTTTTTGGAATTGATTACAATTAAAGCTTTTGACAATAAAGATGTATCAGGGAATTTATGGAGTAAACTGGAAACTGTATTGCAGTATATTCGTGACGAAGTCACTGGCGAAAGTTTTACATTGAAAGATCCAGGAAATAGTTCTAATGACTTAATTGAAACTTTAACGACATCAGAGAGACAGACCCTGTCTGATGATATGAAGAATATGCTTGAAAGAATTGAAGATAACGATGAAAATATAAAAACTTATTTCCCTGAAAATTCAAAATTTGTTGAGGAAGAAGAAAGTGATAACAAATACGAAAACAAAGGAAACGGATTCTATTCTAATCCACCAAAAAATGAAAGATTCGGTTAAGTGATGGACAAAAGACTAAATACAATCCAGCAAATTTTTTCTGAACTAAATGGGATTTCAATTGAGACCCCATTTAGTTCAGATTTAGAATTTAATATAGTTGGAAAAATTAAAGTTCCAGTCGAGTCAACAGACGATTATTTATTTTTTGATGTTAAGATTTATCCCGAGTATCCATTAAAAAGAATGGATACAGAATCTATTACTTTTTCCAACAGCGATTATCTGGAGTATGGACATGTAATGGGTGATGGTTCAATTTGTATACATACTTCTCACCATACCGATTTAAAGAAAAAAATTGAGATAGATATTAATTCACTAAAAAGATGGATCTGGAAATACTATTTAAATAAAGATAATGACAAGCATTATGAACATTTGATTTTACAGCCTAAAGAATTTAAGGGGAATCATTTTTCTTTTTTGTTTACTGAAGTCGACCACGTTTTCAGCAATCAACAATTTGGTTTTTTCGAGTATTCAAAAATAAATAACGGATTGTATCATGAAAAGATTATTAAAAATAATCTTATTCAGGAGTTCAGAGATTCTTCAAATAAAAAGCTTACAGCGTGTAATTGGAGTAGTTCAATACAACAATTAACCAACAAAGATCTTGGTATCTATATTTTTTTAGATAATCCTCCTGCTAAAATGGGTAAATTTATAATAAGCAAGTGGGAAGATTTAGAAGGTTTAGTCAACCAAAATTTTCATAGTTTTCTCTATAGTATCCAGAAAAAAAATTTGAAACTGAAAGGAAAACCAATTCCTTTTTTAATAGGTTATAGAATATCAGATAAAGAAATACACTGGCAGGTTGCTATTTTAGAGATTGGAAATTTTCCAATTGAGACCTATAAAGAGAACAAAGTTTGGAAAGGTAAATTTATCAATGAAGACATTATATGGGGTATCACTAAAAATTGCTCTTATGACTACTTCTTTGGCAGAGGTAGATTAAATGAGAAGATTACTAAAAGCAAAATACTCATTATTGGCATAGGTGCAATAGGCAGTATGGTTGCAACAACGTTGACTAGATGTGGTTGCACCAGTATTGATGTAGTTGACTATGATATTAAACAACCTGAAAATGTATGTAGATCAGAATACTCTTTTTTGACAGGTATTTGTAATAAAGTAGATGATTTGTCCAATGAACTATTCTCAATATCTCCTTTTGTTGAAATTGGAATAATTAATCCAATTATGTTTCATCTTGATTCAAAAATAGACCATGGACTACACAATAGTAATAATGAATTGCAAAAAAAACTACTTCATTATGATATGATTATAGATTGTTCGACAGATAACGATTTGTTGTATGTTTTAAGTAAGTTAGAACTTAATAGATTTATAACACTATCAATAACCAATAATGCTAAAGAGCTTGTTTGTTCAGTTGAACCAAATAGTTATAATTGGGTAATGAATCAATATGAAAATGTTTTGGAGAATGAAATGGAAAATTTACATAACCCAACCGGATGTTGGAGTCCTACTTTTAAGGCTTCATATAATGACATCAACACATTGGTTCAATTTGCCATTAAACATATTAATATCAAATTGAGTGATGATAGTAAGAGTTTGAGAAACTTTGTTTTAAAAACGAACGAGAGCGATGTATTTTCAATAAAATTAGATGAGTTTTGATGTATAGAATTAATGAATTAGGTTTAACATTGGAAATAGAAGATAGTCTATTATGTAATTTAATAGATATTGGGATAAAACATTATCCGAATGAATTTGGTGGCTTTTTAATCGGAAATTATTCAGAGACTCAAACCCATCTAAAGATAACAGATACAATTTTGCCAAATAAATTTAAAGGAACACCTTATTTGTTTGAGAGGGATACGATAGGTATTGATGATAGATTAAAACAATTTTATGCTGAAAAACCTAAGAAATATTATCTGGGTGAGTGGCATACTCATCCAAATAATTTACCAATACCCAGCAGTACTGATTTAAATGCCATTAATTCAATTGCAAATCATCCTGAAGTTTCAACTAAAAATCCTGTAATGCTGATTATAGGTTATAAAAAGACCAAAGTTGAGCTTGGTTTTTATATCCAATTTAAAAATAAATTATATAGATATGAGTAATAAAATAAATATAGGTGACTTATTTGCTGGATTGCAGAATCAAATGGTTGCCCAACTAAATACTAACAGAGAATTCATTTTACATTCTGGGTCAAAAGGAGATTCCTTAGAAAACGTTTGGATCGAATGGCTGCGAAAATATTTACCTAATAGATATTGTGTTGACAAAGCAATTGTGATTGATAGTACAGGAAGTTTAAGCCATCAATTAGACTTAGTAATTTATGATCAGCAATACACACCTTTCGTTTTTACTCAAAATGGCATTCATTATATTCCTGCTGAGGGTGTGTATGCAGTTTTTGAAGTTAAGCCTGATTTTCAGGGCAACGTAGCGAGTGATAATTTTTTTGAATACACAGGGAAAAAAATTGAAAGTGTAAGGAAATTAAAAAGAACTTCTGTGGGTATAATTAATGCTGGAATACCTCAAAGTCCTCGGGCATTGACAAAAATAGTTGGAGGTATTTTAGCTAGCACTAATACCTACGCAAAAAATAATAATACTATTGAATCACATTTAAAAAGTTTAACAGGATTACAAAGCATTGAAATGGGGTGTGCCGTAGATTATGGTAGCTTTTATGTTAATTATGATGGAGAGGAAAACATATCAAATACAAATTTTGAGGAACGCATAACAAATTACTACCTTGAGAGGACTTTTAACAGTACTACATTTAGTAAAAAAGAAAACTCTTTAGTCACTTTTTTTCTTCAACTCACAAGATATTTGCAACAGTCTATTGGAACTGTAGCAGCTATAGACTTGAATGCGTATGCTAAGGCTGTTGGATTTGAAATTGATGAAAAGATATAAAAATAAATTGCCTTAAAAAAGTTTGGTCAAGCAATATATTAACTAAATCCTTGAAAAAAGATTCCAATTAATTGCCTTCGTCTGGATGTGGTGTTTTGTTTGAAAGTATTTTTGCAATGCCTTTGTTCGGCATTAATCCCAATTTACAGTTTTCGGCAAGTTTAAATTCTGTCATTCCCGGAACATTCAGGTCAGGATTTTTGCGGAATAGTTTGGAGTAAAATTCTGCACTTGCTTGTTGGTCATTTACGTGCAGAATGGTTTCTATGAGTTGTATGTGTTTCATTTATTGCTCAAATTTTTAATTCAGTTTTAAATATATCCTGTTTGCTAAGGTCTGTAAGTCTGCGGTATCGGTATTACAAAGGATGATTAAAATTTTATCAAAGTCTTTGTTTACGATAATTTCAGCATTAAATCCGTCAATACTTCCGCTTCTTCTGTACACATTTTCTTTGTCGTCATAGTAAAATCCAAATGTAGGTTTGCCGGAAAGCCAGTCTCCAAAATCATCGGTTTGGGTTTTTAGAAGAAATTCATTTTTTGACTTTTCGGAAATCAGTTTATTGTCTTTTAGAGCTAATAAAAATTTGTATAAATCTTCGGTAGTCGAATACATTCCACCAGCTCCGAAATAATTAGAAATATATCTTCTGTCGTTAAATAGAGGCTCTTCTTTTTCGCCTTCTCCAAATGAATAGTTATGATAGCCGTAAGCTAAGTTTTTGATGATGTCGTTTTCACTTACAAATCCTGTGTTTTCCAGTTTCAGCGGTTGGATAATCATATCTTCGATTGGTTGTGAAAACGTCTTCTTTGTAATGTTTTCGATGACTTTGGAGAGTAAAACAAAATCGACATTGTTATAGTTGAATTTCAACGTATCGTTTGATGATTTCTTTACAAAGTTCCTGATGTAATCGTCTATAGAATACTTATTCACCACTGCTTTGATGGGTTCATTTTCCAATCCTGAATGATGTGTCATCAAATCCCGAATAGTTATGTCATTGCAATTTTCAGGAAGATTAGGAATGTATTTTCCAATTTTATCTTTCAAGTCAATTAGTCCTTTTTCCTGAAGCTGCAAAACGGCAATTGAGGTAAATAGTTTGGTTACGGAAGCAATCGGGAACCGTGTATTATTATCAATTGCTACATCAAACTGAATATTAGAAAATCCTTTGTTGATTTTTACGGATTGCTTTCCATCTGCATAGAAAACAGTGCCGTTGAAATGTCCTTTTTCAAATTCGCTGTTTACGATTTGCTGAATGTCGTTTTGCCCTAATACAATTAAGGGTAAGAATAAAAATATTGTAAAGTAGAATTTTATCATTTGTTGCTATAAATCATTAAATCTAATTAATTCATATTCGGGAGAACTTTCGAAAAACACTTTAAAAAAATCGGTATTGGATGAGCCAAAAAGTATCAATATTCTATCTTCTTCAGAAGTAATATTTTGGGTTATTTTGTGTAAAATCCTGATGTTTCTGCTTATTATATCTAAAGTTAAATCATCAGCACCTTCTATATTTTTATCTTTAAATGAAATTAAGAAAATACTATATAATCCTCTTTGTTGGTATATTTCAGAATTTAGGTGTTTGAAGTAATCCAATAATGAATTTTCTAAGAAGTATTTGTCATCTAATTTGTACCATTCGTAATATTTAGCAAGAGTCGATGATATTTTTTTATTATTCCCTTTTTCCTTTAATGATTTAATATAATTTTTTGTGCTGTCATTTTCAAAAAGGTCGTGAGCAATCGTTTTTGTATCTACTGCATAAATTGTATCCAAATCAAACTTATCTGATAATCTGAATGCTATTTGATCGATTTCATCTGCTGTTAATTTGTACTTCCCTTTTTGATAATTTCTGTAGTTTGTCATCAGAATATTATCTTTATTGAAGTCTTCTACAAAAATTTTATTTGGTTTGAATTTAGCGATGTAATCAACAAGTTCTAATACTTCTTTTTGTCTTTCTTCGGATAAAATGTTTACTCGATTAAGCTCTTCCGTTTTATATTGATCTTGATCAAAATATGCAAAATGAAAAGTCCCTACGAGTAAAACCTTTGGTGTGACTTTGTTTTCCCTTAAAATACTGTCTGATTTATTTGTGCTTTCAGTAGAAAAGGACTTAAAAGTATTATGAAGTAAAAATATAATGATTTCATTTTTTTGTTTTTTAATTATAGTTTCTGCTTATTTCCTTTGTCATCAATTTTGTATTCCGTTCCGTTTTCAATGAGAATACCTTTTGTTTTTCCAGTGTTTTTCTCCTGTCCGTGCTTAATGTCTGTATTGATGGTTTTGCTGTTAAACTCTTTAGTGATATCATCTTTTACCGTATGTCCGAAAACGATTTTATCTGCATCATAAAATGCAAGGACTTGGTTCAGCTCTTTTTCTGTAATCTTAGGGTAATATTTATAATCCATTGCTAAGCCACGATACCAATAAATACCTTTTTTACCCGATATAAAATTTTTGACTTTATTGTTTTCTTCCTCTTCGTAAAGGTCTTTATCCCAATTATCCCTTGCAATCCTGTTGATGTCGGAAACAGAAACTTTATACTTCAAAATTTCGGGGCTTAAACCAGCGTGTACAAAAATGTAATTGCCTATTTTTTCCATCACGTTTTTGGAACGTAACCATTTACCTAATTCGGTTTCATCGGAATACATAAGCCTTACCGCCTTATCCCAATCATTTTCCTTGCTTATTGTTTGTGAAGCTTTGATGTATCTTCTATCGTTATAGCTCCATTTTCCCTGAAAATTCATTATCTCGTGATTACCTAAAATATAATGCACTTTTCCGCCCTGGCTTTCTGCCTGTTTTTCCAATTTGTAAATAAGCCAAAGAACCGGAACTACATTGTTTCCTCTGTCCACAAAATCGCCATTTAAAACCAAATGACCATTCCCAAAAATCCAGTTGTAATCGGCATCCATTATTTTATTAGCCATCAAAAAACTGCTAAAGCCGTCAAAATTTCCTTCAATATCCGAAAGGGCAACTATTTTGTCGGGCATTTCATACACATCCTGCGGTTTTGAAATTTGCCTTTCTAACAGAAAAGAAAACCTATCTTTTGAACTGTTGTTTACCTCAACTAAAATAGTATCGGAAACATTGATTTTTAGGGTTTCAATTTTGTTATCCGAAGTAACATAATACGCTGTGTCGGCAATAATATAAGGACCATCTACACCGTCAAACTCAGCTTTCATTCTATCATTGGTGCGAAAAGCAAATTCTTCATCATCTTTCCAAAGTGCTTCCAATCCCGACCAATAAAAACGGGAACCGTCAGTGTTTACTTTAGTAAAACCAAAAATAAGTATGGCTAAGAAGTAAAATGAACACACTAAAATGACTAACCATTTCAGCAATTTCAAGGTAATTTTTAAGGGTTTATTCATTTATATTTTTTTAGTTTTATTGATAATCAATTTTACAAATAACAGAAATAAAAGAGCCAGTATAATCGCTCCTAAATATCCTTCGTTTCCGAAAAGCCAATGCGTGTCAAGATTACTTTGAATGATCAGATAATTGTTGCCAAAATGCAATCCGATAGGAAGCCAGATGGTTTTGAAATAGAAATATACAATCGTTAAAAAAGCTCCTGCAAAAAACAAAGTCGGACCTGTTTTTAGCAGATTGATTTCGGGATTGAGCAAATGAACCATCATAAACAGCAATCCAATGGTTATGGATATATGGATTGCTGATAAGTTTCTGTTGCAATAATTGAGGAAAATGCCACGAAACCAAAGCTCTTCCCAAGCTACGATAGCTAAAGTTACAGCAATAGAAGAAAGCGTAAATTTTGTGTCAAATTTTAGTTCGCTGAATTGTGTTGCTCCTGTTAAAAGCCCTGCCAAAACGGGACTAATAGCAATCAATCCACCTGCAACAATTCCAACAGGTAGCAAGTATATCTTCTTTATTGACCAAAAACTTTGGATTTCAGATTTTAAGTTGAAAATTTTTGCGGTTGCAATATTTACGATGATAAACAACGCCAAAAGGATAAAAGCAGAATTAAGCCCAGCCGGAGTTTTAAAGAGTTGAGCAATTCCCATTACCAACATTCCTACAATCAGGAAGATTAGGATAGTGAGGTAGCTTTTTAGTTTTGGTGCGTGTTTCATTTATTCCTCAATATTAAATTCAGCATAAACATTGTAATTCTCTTTGGTTTGCTGAAAGTTTGATTTCAGGTAATACTTCACAATCCTGTATATTCTTGCGGTGTAATGGTTCAGGTAGATCTAAACATATACCAACCTTCTTCAATTTCTTGGATAAAAAATATTTTTTTAGGATTTATGATGGGAATTTTGATTTTGTCTGAAGTATAAAAATAGCCAACTGCTTCATAGCCATTTTCACTGATTATGAATGTAAGGCAATTGTCCAAGCCTTGAAAATGTTCAGTAATATTCGAAATACTTAATCCTGAATAATAGTTCTCTGAAAAAAATGCATTCTTTTCAGAGTTATTATACCCTGGATTGTTGGTTACAAAATTGTCAAACTGTTTTTTTAATTTCTCAAAATCTTTCTTGTTTTGTCTTAAGTAATTTACAATCTGCTCATCAGAATTTAAGGCTAAATTGTAGGCTTCCCCTTTTTAGTACAAGTTAAAAGTATACAATATTCTATTACGTTTTATAGTTGAAGTACTAAGT
>NZ_CANRNX010000043.1 GCF_947632075.1 uncultured Flavobacterium sp. | reverse complement strand
GTTTAAATTTAATAAAAAATGAGGTGGGTTTGTAAACCCACCTCATTTTTTATTTACACAGTTTTTTGGATACTGCCTATTAACAATAAAACTAATTAGAATATTTATTTAATTTTGCTAAAACAGTTTCGTTTCGTCCTATCAAAACCAATTCATTTCCAATAATTTTGTAAGAATGAGCTTCTTCTAAAATTTGTTTGAAACCATTTTCAACTGTCATATTTTCACAAAACATCATTGTTGACATTCCTAAACCAAATTTAAGTTTACTGTTAGAAGTTTCTAACGTACCGTTTACAGTATTGCAACCAGTCATTGCAGAATATCTTTGTTCTGCTTTATCAAAAGTTAAATATGGAATTTGCCCATTAACTTCTTTTGCAATTGAAACATTAGCTATTTCAACAAATCTCCAATTATTAGCAAACAAAGTTGCTTCGTTAGAATTTGTATCATTTTTCTTACTTGCACAACTTGAAACAATAACTACGGTTAGTATTAATGTTGCTAAACTCAAAAACTTTTTCATATCTGATTTTTTAAAATACATACTAAATTACAAAAAACTAATACAAAATGTAGTTAAAAACGAATTAAATATTCCACATAAAAGTAATCTTGATAAGTAAATTATTCATTATACAAATATCCTTTGTAAATTTGCTCACTTAATGAATTACTTCTATGAAAAACATCTGTTTAGCTTTTATTGGATTGATATTATTTTCTTCATGCGAAGAAAAAGTAATCACTGCAGAAGAACAACAATTGTTAATTACTCAAAAACGCGATTCGATATTTAAAACTATTGATGATCAATGGATAGTTCAAATGCCAAAAATCAATCAAACCATTCAAAGTAATTTGGTGAATTGGAATGAATGGAATGAGTTTGAAAAAGAATATCGAGTAAAACCGGTTACCTCTTTAAGTGCATTTACAAAGAAAGCTTCAAAACTCTCTTTATTAGCAACAGAATTACAAAATAACATTCCTGAGATTTATAATATACCAGATGTGCGAAGTAGAATTTTCTTAATGAATACAAATTTGAATTCGTTAGAAATGCTGTTAGAATTAGATTTAATTCCAGCTAAAGAGGTGAAAGAACTTTTTACTAAAATCAACAAAAACTATCAATCTATATTGAATCAGTTTGATGAAATTCATATCAGAAAAGCTATCCCAATTGAATTTGGCGAACAAGAAATGATTCAAAGCTTAGATACAATTAAACGCGCAACGGCAAACGCAATTCCACAAGAATAATCAACTAATGGATATTAAAAATTTATATAACGATTTCGACAAAACCAAAAAGTTAGGAAAACTTATAACCGAAAAAGGTTCAAAAACCTACGCAAAAGGTTTTATCGGATCGGCAACTTCTTTTCAAATCGCTTCATTATTTCAAGAAAGCGATCATCCGTTTTTATTAATTTTTAAAGACAAAGAAGAAGCAGCTTATTATTTGAACGATTTGGAAATTTTGGTGAATAAAGACGATGTTTTATTCTATCCAGGATCTTACAAACGTCCGTATCAAATTGAAGAAACAGATAACGCAAATATTCTTTTACGTGCCGAGGTTTTAAACCGAATCAACTCACGTAAAAAACCAGCAATTGTGGTTACTTATCCAGATGCACTTTTTGAGAAAGTGGTTACTCGTAAAGAGTTGGATAAAAACACCCTGAAAATTGCATTGAACGATCAAATTCAAATAGATTTTGTTAATGAAGTTTTATTTGAATACAATTTCAAACGTGTTGATTTTGTAGCAGAACCAGGTGAATTTTCGGTTCGTGGAGGAATTATAGATGTATTTTCGTTTTCAAACGATAATCCGTACCGAATTGAATTTTTTGGAAACGAAATTGATAGCATTCGTACTTTCGATGTTGAAACCCAACTTTCATTAGAAACAAAAAAGAAAATCACGATTATTCCGAATGTTGAAAATAAATTTCATCAAGAAAATCGTGAATCCTTCTTAAATTATATTGGCGAAAAAACGGTTCTTTTCATTCAAGATGCAACCGTTTTAAACGAAAAACTGAACTTGCTTTTCGATAAGGCTGAAACCGCTTTTTCCAAATTAAATAAAGGTGTTACGCATTTAGAGCCAAAACAAATGTTCTTAAATGGCAAAGATTTTATCAGTCGAGCTGAAATTTTTACCCTTGTTGAATTATCAGATTCACGTTTGTTTGAAACCAAATACGAAGTTCCGTTTTATTACAAACCGCAACCTTCATTCAATAAACAGTTTGATTTATTAATAAACAATTTGAATGAAAACAGTTTTAACGGATTCAAGAATTACATTTTCTGTTCAAACGATTCGCAAGCCAAACGTTTAAAAGAAATTTTTAAATCGTTCCGAAACGAAAACGAACAAAATGTAGCACAATTCGAAATTGTTGTAACTCCGCTTTACGAAGGATTTATCGACGAAGAAAATCAAATGGTTTGTTATACAGATCACCAAATTTTTGAACGTTACCACAAATTCAACATCAAAAACGGATATACTAAAAAACAAACCATCACCTTAAAAGAATTAACTTCTTTAACCGTTGGTGATTATGTAACGCATATCGATCACGGAATTGGAAAATTTGGTGGTTTACAAAAAATTCAAGTCGAAGGAAAAACGCAAGAAGCCATTAAGTTGGTTTATGCCGATAATGATATTGTCTATGTAAGCATTCACTCGCTACATAAAATCTCAAAATTCAACGGAAAAGAAGGTTCTCCTCCAAAGATATATAAACTCGGTTCAAACGCTTGGAAAGCTTTAAAACAGAAAACCAAAGCTCGTGTTAAACACATTGCATTTAACTTGATTCAGTTGTACGCAAAACGTCGTTTAGAGAAAGGTTTTGCTTGCGCTCCGGATAGTTATTTACAAGCCGAATTAGAGAGTTCATTCTTGTATGAAGACACTCCAGATCAAATGAAATCTACTGCTGATGTAAAAGCAGATATGGAAACTGATCGTCCGATGGATCGTTTAGTTTGTGGAGATGTTGGTTTCGGAAAAACTGAAGTTGCTATTCGAGCTGCATTCAAAGCTGTAGATAACGGTAAGCAAGTTGCTGTTCTGGTTCCTACAACCATTTTAGCTTTTCAACATTACAAAACGTTTAGTGAGCGTTTAGAAAATATGCCGGTTAAAGTTGCCTATTTAAATCGTTTTAGAACAGCTAAACAAAAGGCTGAAACCTTAAAAGAGCTTGCAGAAGGTAAAGTTGATATTGTTATTGGAACGCATCAATTAGTAAATAAAAATGTGGTTTTTAAAGATTTAGGGTTGTTGATTATTGACGAAGAACAAAAGTTCGGAGTTGCTGTAAAAGACAAATTAAAAACCATTGCTCATAATATCGATACGTTAACTTTAACGGCAACGCCAATTCCAAGAACTTTACAATTCTCGTTAATGGCAGCTCGAGATTTATCGGTAATAACAACGCCTCCACCTAACCGTTATCCGATTGAAACGAATGTGGTTGGTTTTAATGAAGAAATTATTCGCGATGCGATTTCGTATGAAATTGAACGCGGTGGTCAGGTTTATTTTATTAATAACCGAATTGAAAACATTAAGGAAGTTGCCGGAATGATTCAACGTTTGGTACCGAATGCAAAAGTTGGTGTTGGTCACGGACAATTAGACGGGAAAAAGTTAGAAGAATTACTTTTAGCTTTTATGAATGGTGAATTCGATGTTTTAGTTGCTACAACTATCATTGAAAGTGGATTAGATGTACCAAACGCAAATACCATTTTCGTGAATAACGCAAACAATTTCGGATTATCTGATTTACATCAAATGCGTGGACGTGTGGGCCGAAGCAACAAAAAAGCATTCTGTTATTTCATTTGTCCGCCGTACTCGGTTATGACAGAAGAAGCTCGTAAACGTATGCAAGCTTTGGAGCAATTTAGCGACCTTGGAAGTGGTTTAAACATCGCCATGAAAGATTTAGAAATTCGTGGAGCCGGTGATTTATTAGGTGGTGAACAAAGTGGTTTTATTAATGATATTGGTTTTGATACGTATCAGAAAATCATGAACGAAGCCATTGAAGAATTAAAAGAAAACGAGTTCAAAGATTTATATGAAGAAGATAATAATATCGAAAACAAAGTTTATGTTAAGGATATTGTTATTGAATCTGATTTCGAGATCTTATTCCCAGATGAATACGTGAATAGTGTTACCGAAAGATTGAATTTATATAACGAATTGAATTTAATTAAAACTGAAGAGAAATTAGTTGAATACGAAAAACAATTAATCGACCGTTTTGGACCTCTTCCGCGCCAAGCCAAGGCTTTATTAGACAGCGTTCGCATTAAATGGATTGCAACAAATGCCGGAATTGAAAAGCTAATTATTAAGCAGGGAAAAATGGTTGGTTATTTCATTTCAGACCAACAATCAGATTTTTATCAATCACACCGATTCAGAAAAGTACTTTTATTTGTACAATCTTACGGAAATGTTTGTAAATTGAAAGAAAAACAAACCAAAAACGGATTGCGTTTACTTCTTACTTTTGAAAACGTAAAAAGTATAAGTAAAGGTTTGGAGTATATGCAAAAACTAAATGAGTTATGAGAAATTTAATAATTTTAATATTTGTGAGTTTTCTGTTTCAGTTTGTTTTTTCACAAACACCTGAAAATAATAAAAGTTTAACTTCAGATTCATTGCATCATCAGATTACAATTATAACAGATTCATTACATCCAGAAAAGTCTCATATTCCTGTAATTGTAGATGCTAAATACAAAGGAGGCATCAACAACTTTTACAGTTATGTAGGAAATAATTATAATTTCAACAATTTAAAATCGAGCGATATTTTAGATGATTTTAAAAATAAAGATATAATGATTATTTACATTCAATTTGATGTAAATGAAGAAGGAAAACCTGTAAATTTTGAAGCAATAAACACATCTTTAGAAAACACTTTTTATAAGGAAGCAATTCGTGTTATAGGTTCTACAAGATGGACACCAGGAACTAAAGATGGGGAAGTTTTTTCACAGAAATTTAGAATTCCAGTTCAAGCTTATATTAGAGATTTTATAAATTAAAAAAAGCGCATTCAAAATTTTGAATGCGCTTTTTTTAATTTATTTTCTCGGAATTTACCCGATCGTTGCTCCGTTGTAAACACCTTCTGTATCTGGGTTTACGAACACCAATTTTCCTTCTTTAGTTTCAGTAAGTAAAAGCATTCCTTCGCTGTTTACACCACGTAAAGCTCTTGGCGCTAAGTTTACTAAAACAGTAACTTGTTTTCCAATTACTTCTTCTGGAGTAAAATGCTCTGCAATTCCAGACACAATGGTACGAACGTCAATTCCTGTATCAACTTTTAAAACCAACAATTTGTTTGATTTTGGCATTTTCTCAGCTTCAATGATTGTTCCTACACGTAAATCAATTTTAGCGAAATCTTCAAACTGAGCCGTTTCTTTTTGTGGTTCTGCTTGTTTTGCTTCAGCTGCATTTGCTACTTTAGTTGCTTCCAATTTATCTATTTGTTTTTGAATCTCTTCATCTTCAATCTTAGCGAATAACAATTCGGCTTGACCGATTTGGTGACCTGCCGGAATTAAATTTGAAGTTTCAGAAATTTTGTTCCAAGCAATAGGCTCAGAAATGTTCAACATATTTTTTAGTTTAGCTGCCGAGAATGGTAAAAACGGTTCTGCCAATGTAGATAAAGCTGCTGCGATTTGCAACGCAACATACATTTGTGTTTTCACACGTTCCTCATCTGTTTTAATCAACTTCCAAGGCTCTTCGTCTGCTAAATATTTATTTCCTAAACGCGCTACGTTCATTAATTCACCTAACGCTTCACGGAAACGGTAACGCTCAATAGAACTAGCGATAACTGCCGGATATGCTTTTAACTCAGCCAACACTTGCTCGTCAATTTCAGTTAATGCATTTGGAGTAGGAATTACTCCGTTGTAATATTTGTTAGATAAAACTACCACACGGTTGATAAAGTTCCCGAAAATAGCCACTAATTCGTTGTTATTTCTTGCTTGGAAATCTTTCCATGTAAAATCGTTATCTTTTGTTTCTGGTGCGTTTGACGTTAACACGTAACGTAACACATCTTGCTTTTCTGGGAAGTCAACCAAATATTCGTTTAACCAAACCGCCCAGTTTTTAGAAGTAGATAATTTGTTTCCTTCTAAATTCAAGAATTCGTTTGCAGGCACGTTATCTGGTAAAATATAGCTTCCTTCTGCTTTAAGCATTGCCGGGAAAATAATACAGTGGAAAACGATATTGTCTTTTCCGATAAAGTGAACCAATTTGGTATCTTCATCTTTCCAATAAGGTTCCCAATCTTTACCTTCGCGAGCTGCCCATTCTTTAGTTGACGAGATGTAACCAATTGGCGCATCGAACCAAACATACAATTTTTTACCTTCTGCTCCTTCAACCGGAACATCAATTCCCCAATCTAAATCACGTGTTACAGCACGAGGTTTTAAACCGTCATCTAACCAAGATTTAACTTGACCGTAAACATTCGGTTTCCAATCGTTTTTATGACCTTCAATGATCCATTCACGTAAAAAAGTATCGTATTGGTCTAAAGGCAAAAACCAGTGCTTAGTTTCTTTTAAAATTGGAGTTGTTCCTGTAATAGTAGATTTAGGATTAATTAAATCTGTTGCGTTTAATGACGTTCCACATTTTTCACATTGGTCTCCGTAAGCACCTTCGCTGTTACATTTAGGACAAGTTCCGGTAACGAAACGATCTGCTAAAAACTGATCTGTTTCAGCATCGTATAATTGCTCTGTAACTTCTTCGATAAACTTACCTTCATCATACAATTTTCTGAAAAATTCAGAAGCTGTATCGTGATGAATTTTAGCTGAAGTACGTGAATAGTTATCGAATGAAATACCAAATTCAGCAAATGAATCACTAATGATTTTGTTGTATTTATCAATAACTTGTTGTGGTGTAATTCCTTCTTTTTTTGCTTTCATAGAAATAGCCACACCGTGTTCATCTGAACCACAAATGAAAGCTACATCTTTATTTTGTTGACGTAAAAAACGAGTATAAATATCTGCCGGAACATAAACTCCCGCTAAATGTCCAATATGAATTGGTCCGTTTGTGTACGGAAGTGCAGCAGTAATGGTATATCTTTTTGGATCTTGAATCATATTTTGGTTATTTTCAATCTACAAAAATAATGAAATTAGTGCAGAATTTAGTTATTAAATTAGGTATTTAAGTTTTGATTGTGAATTTGATTACAAAAAAAAGACTGCATTTAAAGCAGTCTTTTTGTAGATTAAAAATCTAAGATTTTATCTTTCGCAGATTTGATTTGATAACCGAATCTGATTTTCTTAGTTTCATTTGGTTTGACGTTTAAATCCCAAGTAATTTTTCCGGTTTCTTGGTTTACATTTCCACCATCTTTATCAGTTAAAGCAACTTCGATATCGGTTGAACTACTTATTGGAATTTGATCTTCAAGTACTATTTCTATTGGTGTTTTTTTGTTATTTCGAACAGAAATTTCGTATACAAAATCTTGCATCTTTCTTGATGATAACATTTTTGTTCCTGACTTATCTGAAACTAAAGTTCGTGAAATGGCAATGTTACTATCTTTCCCTAAACTTAATTGTAATTCGTTGTTATTTGAATTCGGATTTATATACGTTTTTCCCACATAAACATCTTCAAAAATAACATTTACTTCACCCGGAAGAATATTATAGTTTCCGTAATCTTTTATTTTTGCAGTTAAATAGGCATTTAAATCTAATTTCGGAATGGCAACGTAACTATAAGTTGCCGGAATTTTAATCTCTTTTAAAGCTACCGAATGTGGTTTTCCGTTTGAAATGATGTTGTAAGGTAAATCAATATCAAAGGTTACATTTAATTGCGATTCGTTAAACTGAGTAAAATCGTCTAAAGTTGAAATTTGAAGTCCTGGAACCTGATTTTGTAACGTTTGGATATATGTTGCATTTGGTCTTGATTCAACATCTTTTCTTGCGATATTATGAGGTTTACTTGTTGATCTATAAAGATATGTGACTACATCATCATAATCATTTTTTTTATTATAATCTAAAAACCAAGTATCCAATTTTGGAGCTTGTGTATTTGCATTAGCCAAACCACTTGTTAAAGATAATTTTACGTTTTTCCAATCAACGCCAGTATTTTGGATTACTTGTGCTTTATAAAGCATTTGAATAGGTTCATTTATTTTATCAATTCGGAAATCATAATTCGGAATCCAACGTGCTCGATCTGTTAAATAAGTAACTTCAACCGGAATATTTCCTGCTTGATTACTCATTACATTTACAATTAATTTTCCTTTACTTAGATTTTCGGCAGCTGCTTCATTCAAAGTTAATTTCCCTTCTAAAACTTTAATTTTTTCGTTTAATTCGAGTTCTTGTTTTAAATAATTATCTAATGAATTATTTAATTCGGTTCTTTTGTTTTTATAGTAATCTACTAATTTAGATAACTCGGCAACAGAGAAATTTTGAGAATTTGATATTTGCTGATTTTTATCTAAAAGTTCGATTGTTTTTTTATCTGACGAACTTAGACTTTCAATTTTAGATAATTGTAATTTTAGCAAAGTTAAACTATCACGAACTGGTTTAATCAAAGGTGAATTTACATTACTATCATATTCTTCTAAATAAGCATTTGAAAATTGAACAGACATAACCGTAACATATTTCGGAACACTAATTTGAATGGTATTCTCATTTAAATAATTCGCTACATTGGTAATTACAATTTCAGATGTTCCTGACGGAACCTGAGCTGTAGTTTTATGTTTCAGCTCGGCTGCATTTGCATAAACTCGAGCTGATTCTATTTTGGCTTGAGTAAAAACAGGTTTTTGTGCATTCACTACATAACAGCAAAAAATGGATACTGTTAAAAATATTTTTCTCATAGCTTTAAATTTTTTTCTATCAAATTTAACAAAAAAAACTACTGAACTGGACTTAAATTCATTAAAAACAAAAAAGCCAAAAAGTTAAACTTTCTGGCTTCTTATATTATCGTTTTGAATTTAATTATTCAATAACAAAATTACTTAAATTAATATCAAAATTTGAAGTTCCTCCTCCAATTTTTAAAGAAAAGAAACTTGTTGCTGGAGTTGTATTTAAATCTGTCATAGAAGAAATATCTAAAGTAACTAAAACCCACTCTCCATTAGTATTAATTGTACCAACATAATTATTCTTAGGTTCTGTATCAGGAGCAATGATTTGTGCAGGGCCTACTAATTTATTTGAAGTTAAATCACCAACGTTAAAAGGTTGATATGCTGAACCACCTTGTTTATATACATTAATAGATAATGATCTTGCAGCTGTACCTTTAACATAGAAAGAAATTTTTGTAGGATTAGCCGGAATTTCATTATTGTAAAGTGATGTAAAAACATAAGGGTTTCCACTTACAGTTGTACCAACTGAATTAACACTTAAAGAATATCCACCATTAAATCCAGTGCCCTGAGCACCTTGACTTGCAACACCATTTAATCCGTGAGATGATATCGCTGCTCTAAATGCATCAAAATTCTCAAAGTTATTACCTGGAAAAAAGTAAACTGCATTTGCTCCTGGTTGAGATGGTGCATTTGGATCTGTTGGCTCAGTTGGTTCTGTAGGTTCAGTTGGGTTTGGATTAACCTCTCCATCTCTTGCTTCAGTTAAATTGATATCTGAAGTATAACGAGACACAAATTGATAATCGTTATTAAATTTAGTTAAGATACCTGTAATTGTACCTTTTTTATCAGAAACTGGTAAAGCTCCATATTCTGCATATTGTCCTGTTCTGAAAATTAATTTTGTAGTTTCAGCAGCATCATTAGTTATAATATGGTTTGTTTCACCACCTAAAACATTAGCAGGGTTATAATAGTTTTGTCCGATTGCAGCAGCTGCAAATTGAACATCTTTTAACTTGATTAATTTTCCTAAGTTAGCATCCGATAAGGCATCTTGTAAAGACATTTCATTAACTAAGTTAACTTCTGGAACAACATCACAAGAACGAACAATATGATTTCTATAAGTAGTTAAAGGTAACTGTCCAACGTTCCCATTATACAAAGCTCCTAAAGCTAAAGTATTGTGGCTCATTTGTACATATAAATCTTTTAAATTAATGTACACTTTTCTACCTGGTTGGTAATCTAAATATAATTTAGTTTGGTTGATTGATAAACTGAAACCAATTTCTCCATCTAAAGATGTTAAATAGATTTTTTTGTAAAAGTTTCCACCTTTATCACTTGAAACAACAATTGCTTCAATTACGTCTTCTGCTGTGTATTGAGTAGCAGTTGCTGTAGCAATACTTTTAATATCTGCTACGGTTTTAGTAACTGTAATATTTGGATCGACACAATCGATCGAAGGAATTCCGTAATCATCAGAAGCACAACCTGTCAATAATGCTGAAGATAATGCAAGGAATAATGCTGATTTTAAAATATTTGATTTCATAATGTATGAATGTTATTTGAATTAGAAATTGATATATAAGTTTAAGAAAAATGTTCTTCCGTATCCGTAGAAATATTTTGGTCCGAATGCTCTAACGCTTCCTGTCATGTCTTGTGTAACTTGTCCGTAATTTGCGTTACGTCCTTGTTCAAATCCACCAGTTTTGTATTGAACATCAAAAATATTATTGATACTTGCAAAGAATCCTAAAGTATTACCTTTAACTCTCCAAGACTTCCCTCCTGATAAGTTTACTAAAGTGAAATCTTTTAATTTTTCTTGCTTTAAAACTCTTCTTACGTTATCTGGAGTTGCTTCAGCGAATGGGAATCCATCAGCATCATCAGGGTTGATTAAGAAGTTTTCTGTTCTCAATAATGGAGAAATATCAACATAACTTCCACCAATGTAGTTTACATTAGCACCAATCCACCAGTAATTTGGATCTCTATATTCTAAACCAATAGAATATGCTTGGTTTGGCATTCCTGCTTGTTTGTAGTTTTTCATTGTTGCTTCACCAAAATCAACTGTAGCTCTTGTATTATCAATATTTAAAGTTACATTTTGGTTTCCATTATAAATGTACTGACCGTAAGTTGCAGCTGCAGTAGCTTTAATTGTAGGAGTTAATTGGTATTCGATACCTAACTCAACACCCATGTTTTGTTTGTTAATTCCTGTTACAACTTCAGAAACGAAAGCATTTCCGTTACCAGAAACTTTTTCTTCACCAGTACCTAAAGTACCTAAACCTTCTGCAAAGTAGAATCCGATATCTGTTGCGTCAGTAATTTGAGAATAGAATCCTGTAATACGTCCTTTTAATTTTGGAGTTCTTACAATATAACTTGCATCAAAACTTGCAACCGTTTCACTGTTTATTCCGTTAACAACTGTATTGTTCATACGTGCATTTGGGAAAGTGTTTCTTAAAGTTGGCGCTTTAGTTAAATAAGCAGCATTAGCATTTAAAATATGTCTACCAGTGATTCTGTAAGTAATTCCTCCTTTAACACCGTAGTTTTCAAAGTTTACATTTTTAGATTTCCCTTCTGAGTTATCAGGATAGTTACCGTTTCTGTAAATCCCGTCTCTTTGGTAAGCTGAATAAGATCCGCCAATTCCAAAGTAATAATCTAAATCACTGTAATTGAATTTCGCTTGAGCAAAAGCTTCTAAGATATTTGCGCGTAAAATGTAGTTGTAACCAAATTTATCACCTACAGTTACTAATCTGTTTGGAGTATTTAAGTTTGATTGTTGCGCTTCACCTTGTAAGAAAGTATCCTTATCTGAGTAAAATTCTCCTCCTAATAAATCTACAACTTCTTGGTAGTTTTGAGATTTTAAATTTGTGTAGTTAATTCCAGCCTCTAAAGTAATGTGAGAATCTAATTGTGTGCTGAAATTTGTATTGAAAGATAATTGATTGTCATAAGTTACATCTTCATAAAGAATTGTAGCCGATTCAACATTATCTCTATTTTGTCTATAAATATCATTCCAGTTAATTTGACCGTCAGCTAAGAATTGATCTTTAGCCTCTTGAGCTCTCTGAAGATTTTCTGGATTATTTCCTAAGAAATTTCCGTTTGAGTCAAAATCAGTTAAATAATAACTTGGTAAATTTCTGTAATAAGTTGGATCTGGATTACGACCATTGTTATAATCTAAACGACTATTAGCAATTCTTCCGAACTGGTACCCAACATTTGTATTTAATTTAGATTTTTCAGAAATTTTCCAATCATGACTTAAAATGAAAAGAGGTTGTTCTACTTCTTTATATCTAGAATTTCTTTTCTCACCATCTTGGTATCCCCAGTACGAGTTGTATTTATATCCTTTTAGGTCAATTACTTCTTGAGTATTTGGAGAGTTCTTTCCTCTTTTGTTTTGTGCATAAACCGCAGTTAAATTTAAACTATGTTCATCGTTAAATTTTTTCTCAACTGCTGCATAAATAGACTTCGCATCATAATCTGTTCCTTCGAAGAAAGCTTCTTTTGCACCTCTGTACGAAGCTGAAACAGCGTACGCCCATCCATTTTTATTTAAGCCTGAACCATGTGTAAACATTGTTCTCATACTGTAGTTTGTATTAGCACCAGAAACTGAAAAACGGTTTCCTGCACGAACAGCAGAAGCTCTCATATTAATAGATTGCGTTCCCAAAATACCACCAAAAGTATAATCTGATGGATTTGAACCAGTAGTGAATTCTTGATTACGAGTAGCATCATTTAATCCTCCCCAGTTTGAATATTGAGGTCTTCCGTCGTAAACTTTGTTCATAGAAATACCATTGATAAAAGTATTTCCATATTCATTGTCTAAACCTCTTACTCTAAAACGAGCTTGCCCCCAGTTAAAAGCAGCAACTTGTTGAAACGCATCACGTGATGCTTGTAATAATCCAGAAGTGTTTTCAGAACCTGAATTATCATCTCCTAAATCATTCTCTGTTAAGGTTACTAAGCTTAATTGTAATTCAGATGTAATATCTTCACTTAAAGTAATAGTACCTAAATCAATCTTTTGATCTAACTCAATTTCAAAAGGTAAGTTTTTTGTACTGTAGCCAATAAAAGACAAAATCAAGCGTTGTGAACCATTTTCAGGAATTGTGATTGTAAACTTTCCGTTAACATCAGTAAATACACTTTGATTTGTGTTAGCTAACGAAGCCGTCACATTTTGTAATGGTTTTTGGGAAATTTCATCTACAACCCTACCATTGATTTCATACATGCTTTGTGCCCATGAACTTATGGAAAAAAGCATAAGAAAAATACCAAAGATTAGTTTTTTCATAAAATAAATAAATTAATAATCTGATTAATTAAGTTTTAAGTAAACTTAACAGGACAAAGGTACATATTTTGATAATATTAATTAACTTTGTATCCTCGTTTCTATAAAAATTTATAATTATTTAATATTCGCATGAAATCAAAACTTGTATTTATAGCGCTTACTTTATTGATAAGCTTCACAACATCAGCTCAAGATAAGAAGTATAAAGTACACACAGTTGCTTTTTACAACCTTGAGAATTTATTTGACACCATTCCAAATCCTGAAATTTACGACACAGAATTTACTCCAAATGGAGCAAGAGGATGGGGAAAACAGAAATACGAAAAAAAACTTGCTAATCTAAGTAAAGCTATTTCTCAAATCGGAACAGACGAAAACCCTAACATGCCTACAATTTTAGGAGTAAGTGAAATTGAAAACAAAGGAGTACTTGAAGATTTGATTAAAACTCCAGATTTAGCTAAAGCTAATTACGGGATCGTTCATTATAATTCTCCAGACCGTCGTGGAATTGACGTTGGCTTACTTTATCAGAAAGATCACTTCAAACCAACAAGTCAAGCAAGCATACCTTTATATATATATGACAAGTCAGACAAAAAATATAAAGATGCAAATGACGGAAAAGGCAAACGTATTTACACTCGTGACCAATTAGTTGTTACTGGTTTATTAGACGGTGAAGAGGTTAGTTTTTTAGTTAGCCACTGGCCTTCACGATCTGGAGGAGAAAAGAAAAGCAGTCCAAATCGTGAAGCTGCCGCTGCTTTAAACAAAAAAATCATCGACTCATTATACAACATCAATCCAAATGCTAAAATCATCACAATGGGAGATTTTAACGACGGACCTTACAACAAATCTGTAAAAGATGTTTTAGACGCAAAAGGTAAAAGAGAAGATGTTAAATCTAACGGTTTATTTAACCCAATGTTTAAAATGTCTCAAGACGGATTAGGTACTCTTGCATATCGTGATGCATGGGATGTATTTGATCAAATGATTGTTTCAGAACCGTTATTAGATAAAGATTACTCTTCATACAGATTTTGGAAAGCAAAAATTTTCAACAAACCTTTCTTAATCCAACAATCTGGACAATATAAAGGTTATCCTTTAAGAAATCAAACAAGTGGAGAACCAGGTTTCAGTGACCACTTCCCTGTTTACTTATTACTTGTAAAAGAAATGTAAAATTCAAAATCCACTTTTTTAAGTGGATTTTTTTATTTGAAGAATTGAAAATCAGAATAAAACTTTTTATTTATTTAAAATACACTAACTTTAGAAATTTGGTCAACATAAAGAAATTTTAAAAAAAACTTCTTAACCCGAAAAAATATTATCTTTACATAATTTTTTAATCGATTTATAACAACTAAGGTTGATAAATATATACTATGGCTTGTACTAATTGCTCTACAAAGAACAGCAATTCAGGTACACCAAGAGGTTGTAAAAGCAACGGAACTTGCGGAACAGACAGTTGTAATAAGCTTACTGTTTTTGACTGGTTATCTAATATGCAATACCCAACAGGGTTTGAACCTTTTGATGTAGTTGAAGTTCGTTTCAAAAACGGAAGAAAAGACTTTTATAAAAACACAGAAAAACTGTCACTAAGTATTGGTGACATCGTAGCTACAGAAGCTAGCCCTGGACACGACATTGGAATTGTTACCTTAACAGGTGAATTAGTTCGTGTTCAAATGAAAAAGAAAAAGGTAAATCCTGAAGAGGATCTTTTAAAATTATATAGAAAAGCATCTCAAAAAGATATCGACATTTGGACAGAAGCTCGTGAACGAGAAGAACCAATGAAAGTTCGTGCACGAGAATTAGCTATAAAACTTCAGTTAGAAATGAAAATTTCTGACATTGAATTTCAAGGAGACGCTTCAAAAGCAACCTTCTATTATACAGCTAATGATAGAGTAGACTTCCGTCAATTAATCAAAGATTTCGCTAAAGAATTCAGTATTCGAATTGAAATGAAGCAAGTTGGTTTCCGACAAGAAGCTTCACGTTTAGGTGGAATCGGTTCTTGCGGACGTGAACTATGTTGTTCAACTTGGTTAACAGACTTTAGAAGTGTAAATACATCTGCAGCTCGTTACCAACAATTATCACTTAATCCACAAAAATTAGCCGGACAATGCGGTAAACTTAAATGCTGTTTAAACTATGAATTAGACACGTATTTAGATGCATTAAAAGGAATTCCAGACGCAGATACAAAAATATATACTGAAAACGGAGAAGCTATTTGTCAAAAAACAGACATCTTCAAAGGAACTATGTGGTTTGCTTACACTTCTAACTTCGCAAATTGGATTCCTTTAAAAGTTGAAGACGTTAAAGAGATCATTGAGATAAACAAAGAAGGAAAGAAAATTTCTTCTCTAGAAGACTATACAGAAGAAACACCAGCAAAAGATAAAATTTTTGAAAATGCTGTTGGTGAAGACAATCTTTCTCGTTTTGATCAACCTAAAAAGAAAAAACGTCCGATCAAAAAGAAAAAAACAAATACTGTTGAAGCGGAAGTTGTGAACCAAGAAACTCCAAAAACAGAGAACATAACAAAACAAAACATTAAAAAAAGAACTGATAATAGACCTAAACAAGAATCTAAAATTCAGAATAATAATAACAAAGGATTACCTAAAAACAATCCTGAACAAAAACAAAAACCAAAAGTAGAAGCGAGAGAACGCGCTCCGAAACAAGTAGAATCAGACTCTCAGCCAACTACTAATGCAAAAACAAAGTCAAAAAACAAACCGTTTAGACCTAAAAAAAATGACAACCCAGATACTAAATAAATTAGTAACCGTAGTAGCAATATCAGTAGTTTTTGCATTTACATCATGCGACAATAATCAACAATTCGATAAATACGAATCTACGAACGGAGCATGGAAAAAATCTGATGTCAAGAAATTCATATTTGAACAAAATGACACTATAAATCCGTATAATTTATTTATAAATATTAGAAACAATTCAGATTATCCATACAACAATTTGTTTCTAATTGTAAAAATGTCAGATTCCAAAGGAAAAGCAATTATTGATACATTAGAATATCAAATGGCCTTACCTGACGGAACTTTACTTGGAGATGGATTTACTGACTTTAAAGTAAGTAAACTATTTTATAGAGAAAAATTTAAATTCGAGAACACCGGGAACTATTCAATTGAAATTGAACATGCCATCCGCGAAAACGGAAAAATCAAAGGAGATTCTTTATTACCAGGTATTTCCGATGTAGGATTTAGAGTAGAAAACATCAATTAATTTTCATGAAAAAAGTTAATCCAAAAAATAACAAACCTTCTTTTTCAAAGTATTTAAAAATATTTTGGGGATTATTTATAGGAGGAATCGCTTCAATAGTATTATTCTTCTTCTTAACAAGTTGGGGAGTTTTTGGAACTATGCCAACTTTTGACGAGTTGGAAAATCCATTATCAAGCGTAGCTACAGAAATTATTTCTGCAGATGGTAAAACTATTGGTAAATTTTATTTAGAAAATCGAGTGCCAGTAAAGTATTCAGATTTGCCTCAAAATTTAATTGACGCATTAATAGCAACTGAAGACGAACGTTTCCGAAGTCACTCTGGAATTGACGGGAGAGGAACACTTCGCGCCATTAGCGGTTTAGGTACAAATGGTGGAGCAAGTACCATTACCCAACAATTAGCAAAAAATTTGTTTCACGGAAGTTCTGGTTCTAAGAATATTATTTTGCGTGGAATTCAAAAATTTAAAGAATGGATTATTGCTGTAAAACTTGAGCGTCAGTATACAAAAGATGAAATTTTAGCATACTATTTAAACACAGTTGATTTTGTGAGTAATGCTTATGGAATTCGTTCTGCTGCAAACATTTATTTTAATAAAGAACCAAAAGATTTAACAGTAGAAGAAAGTGCAGTTTTAGTTGGAATGTTACAAGCTCCTTCAAAATTCAATCCACGTTTTAATCCAGATAGATCTAAAGCAAGAAGAAACATAGTATTGCATCAAATGGAAAGAAATGGTTATTTAACTGAAGAAGAAAAGTTAAAATACCAAGAAATGCCACTTGTTATAAATTTCACACCAGATGCACATACTGAAGGAATAGGTACTTATTTCAGAGAATATCTGCGTGATTACATGCGTAAGTGGATTAAAGAAAACCCTAAGAAGGACGGAAGTACTTACGACATTTATCGTGATGGTTTACGCATTTATACAACCATAGATTCAAGAATGCAAAAATATGCTGAAGAAGCTGTTCATGAGCATTTAACAAATCTTCAGAAAGAATTCTTTAAACAACAAAAAGGCAACAAGAACGCTCCATTTATTCAGTTATCAAAAGCTGAAACAGATAAAATTATAGATCGCGCAATGCGTAATTCTGAACGTTGGAGACAAATGACTAATGAAGGTAAAACAGAAGACCAAATCATTAATTCATTTGACGTAAAAACAAAAATGGAAATCTTTACCTGGAAAGGCACAAGAGATACCATAATGACTCCAAGAGATTCAATTATCTATTACAAACATTTCTTACAATCAGGAATGATGTCAATGGACCCTTTAAATGGTGAAATTAAAGCTTGGGTGGGCGGAATTAATTATAAACATTTCCAATATGATCACGTTGCGCAAGGTGCACGTCAAGTAGGTTCTACTTTTAAACCTTTTGTTTACGCAACAGCAATTGAACAATTAGGAATGTCACCTTGTGATTCTATTTACGATTCACAATTCACCATGCCTAAAGGTCGTTACGGAATTTCAAAAGATTGGACCCCAAGAAATGCTGGTGGAAAATATCACGGTTTGGTTACTTTAAAACGTGCCTTATCACAATCATTAAATACAGTTACTGCAAAGTTAATGGATCGCGTAGGTCCTAAATCTGTAATTGATTTAACAAGAGAACTTGGTGTTAAAGGAGAAATCCCTGCTTCACCTGCTATTGCTCTAGGTGCCGTTGAAATTACAGTTAGCGACATGGTGGCTGCATATAGTACTTTTGCAAATCAAGGTGTTTATGTAAAACCAAGATTTGTTAGTAAAATTACTGACAAAAACGGAGTAGTTTTATTTGAATCAATTCCAGAGACTAAAGATGTTTTAAACAAAGATATTGCTTACGCAATAATAAAACTTTTAGAAGGTGTTACAGAAGGTGGTTCGGGAGGAAGATTGAGATACACAGGTTCTGGTGGTGCAGGTTATAACGTAATGACAGGTTATCCATATGGATTTAAAAACCCAATTGCAGGAAAAACAGGTACAAGTCAAAACAATAGTGATGGTTGGTTTATCGGAATGGTTCCGAACTTAGCAACTGGCGTATGGGTAGGAAATGAAGATAGAGGAGCTCACTTCAGATCTACTACTTATGGTCAAGGGGCAACTATGGCATTACCAATTTGGGCTATTTACATGAGAAAATGTTATAATGACACTTCCCTTCATGTTTCCAAAGATAACTTTGAAAGACCGACTAATTTAAGCATAGATGTAGATTGTTGGAAGAACACAGGAAAGATTATAGATACTGGCGATGGTCCAGAAACAACTAATGATTCATTAGCAGTTCCAAAACAAAGTATTACAGATGAATTTGATTTTTAATCATAAAAAAAATCCCCAAAGAATATTCTTTTGGGGATTTTTTTTTCATTTCATTAAGTTAATTGTTTACTACATCTAACATTGAAGAAACCGTTTTAGCAGCATTACCTACAAAAATTTGATTGTTGTAAATAATTACTGGGCGGGCTAAAAATGTATAATGCTCTAACAAATATTTTTTGAAACCAGCTTCGTCTAAGTTAGCTTCTTTTAAATTTAATTGTTTGTAAAGCAGTGCACGTTTACTAAAAAGCTTTTCGTAACTTTTTGTGAATGTATACATTTCTTCAACTTGCGCTTCTGTTAACGGATTACTTTTTATATCAATCATTTCAAATTTTGAAATATCGTTAATCTGAGCTAATATTTTTTTGCACGTATCGCACGTACTTAAATAATATATTTTATTCATAATCTAAGTTTCTTTAACTACAATAATATTTACAGGACAAGCTTTTGCTGCATTTTCACAAGCTTCTAAAATAGAATAATCATGTGATTTTAGTGTAAAAAATCCTTTCGCATCTGTAGATTTTAATAATACGGTTTTGCCGTCTTTTTTAGACATCTGAAATTGTGAAGGTGCCATTTCTACGCAATAATTACAACCAATGCATTTGTTGCGTTGTAAGGTTACGATAACCATTACGCTTCTACAATTTTATACATTTTATCTGATAAACGCACTCTAAATGGAAGTTTAAAAGTAGCATCATCTCCTTTAGTCGCTTTTTCTACTTTTTCACCATTTGCAAAAAGTTCATCAATTATCAATTCTTGAGCTCCTGTACTTGGTCCGGTAATTAAAATTTTATCACCTACTTTAATATCGTAAGCTTCAACTTTAAATTCTCCGATGGATGCTTTTTGAAAATAATGCATGGCTTTTCCTACATAAACTTTTTTCTGAGTTGCAACTGAACCCGGAACATCAC
>NZ_CANRNX010000042.1 GCF_947632075.1 uncultured Flavobacterium sp. | reverse complement strand
TTGACGCTCACTTATTTATAAAAATCAATAAAAAAAATATATTCTGCATATGGATTTTGGTAAAGAATTTAAAAAATATGCTACTAAGCATCACGGAATAAACAACATGTACTACGATAAAATCGTAGGAAGTATGACACCTTATATTATTGAAGAACGTCCTATGAACATCGCTTCTATGGATGTATTTTCTCGTTTAATGATGGATCGCATTATTTTTCTTGGAACAGGAGTAGATGATTATGTTGCAAACATCATTCAGGCGCAATTATTATTCTTAGAAAGTGTTGACGCTTCCAAAGATATTTCTATTTACATCAACTCTCCAGGAGGAAGCGTTTATGCAGGTTTAGGTATTTATGATACGATGCAGTTTGTAAAACCAGACGTTGCTACAATTTGTACAGGAATGGCTGCTTCTATGGGAGCTGTTTTATTATGTGCAGGTGCAGACGGAAAACGTTCTGCTTTACCACATTCTCGTGTTATGATTCACCAACCATCAGGTGGAGCTCAAGGTGTTGCAACTGATATGGAAATCAACTTAAAAGAAATGCTGAAGTTGAAAGATGAATTATACCAAATCATCGCTAAACATTCGAAACAACCATTCGATAAAGTATATAAAGATTCTGAACGTGATTATTGGATGATTGCTGCAGAAGCTAAAGAATACGGAATGATTGACGAAGTTTTAACAAGAGAATAATTCCAATAGTAGAAAAATAAATGAGAAACGAAGGGAATGATTGTTCGTTCTGTGGACGTCCGAAAGCAGAAACGAATATTCTTATTGCAGGAATCAACGCACATATTTGCGATCGTTGTGTGGAACAAGCGCACGGAATCGTACTTGAAGAAATAAAATCAAACGGAATTGACGGTTTATCTGACGACGTTTTGTTAAAAAAACCAATTGAGATTCGTAACTTTTTAGATCAATATGTAATTGGTCAAGATCAAACTAAAAAAGTTTTATCTGTTGCCGTTTACAACCACTACAAACGTTTGTTACAACAAGAAACAAATGATGATGTTGAAATTGAAAAAAGTAACATCATTGTAGTAGGACAAACTGGTACTGGTAAAACATTAGTTGCAAAAACAATTGCTCGTATGTTAAACGTACCTTTAGCTATTGTTGATGCTACCGTTTTAACTGAAGCTGGTTATGTTGGTGAAGATGTTGAAGGTATCTTAGTAAAATTATTACAAGCTGCAGATTACGATGTTGAAAAAGCAGAACGCGGAATTATCTTTATCGATGAGATTGACAAAATTGCTCGTAAAAGTGATAACCCGTCAATTACGCGTGATGTTTCTGGAGAAGGAGTTCAGCAAGCTTTATTAAAGTTATTAGAAGGTTCTGTTGTTAATGTTCCGCCAAAAGGAGGACGTAAGCATCCAGATCAAAAATTCATCGAAGTAAATACTAAAGATATTTTATTTATCGCAGGTGGAGCTTTTGATGGTATTGAAAGAATTATCTCTAAACGTATGAACTTCCAAGCGGTTGGTTTCGGAAATTCTAAAGAAGAAGGTAAAGTAGATAAAGCTAATTTATTACAGTATATTATTCCAAAAGATATTAAAGACTTTGGTTTAATCCCTGAAATTATTGGTCGTTTACCTGTTTTAACTCACATGGATCCGTTAGATAGATCAACTCTTAGAATGATTTTAACAGAGCCTAAAAACGCTTTAGTTAAACAATATCAGAAGCTTTTTGAAATGGACGGAGTTACGCTAACTTTTACTGATGAAGCTTTAGATTACATTGTTGATAAAGCTTTAGAATACAAATTAGGTGCTCGTGGATTACGTTCGTTATGTGAAGCGATTCTAACTGATCCGATGTATGAATTACCAAGTTCAGATAAGGAAGCTTTTGAAATTGATCAAGCTTTTGCTGAAGCTGCTTTAAACAAAAACTTAATGAATCGTTTAGAATTAGCAAACTAAATTCTAATTTCAAATATTAAAAATCTCAATATGTTTTTACGTATTGAGATTTTTTTTTGATGCTAACAAAAATTTAAAAACGTACAAACCCCTCAATTTTATTGACTTCACAAATCATAACAACCTATTTATAAAATATTTACGTAAATAAAAATTTGGAAGTTTAAAAAAAGCGTTCTATTTTAGTAGAACAGATTCTAAAAATATAAAATATGAAATTAACGCCAGCTGAAGAACAACTTATGCAATTTGTATGGAAACACAAGAAAGTTGTGTTGAAAGATTTAATAGAAAGTTATGAAAATCCCAAACCTGCAAAAACAACAGTAGCTACAACTATTAAAAAATTAATCGATAAAAATTTTGTTGGTTATGAAGAAATTGGAAGTACACGTTTGTATTATCCAATTATAAAGAAGGAAAACTATTTTTCAAAACAAATGAAAAATATGATACATCAATTTTTTGATAATTCTACAGCAAAATTCGCTTCATTTTTTGCTAAAGAAGCCAAACTAAGCAAAGAAGAATTACAAAATCTACGCAATTTAATAGACGATGAACTAAAAAATAAATAGTTATGATTTTGTATTTCATCAAATCAACTTTTCTATTACTTGTTTTCTATTTCATTTACAAAATAGCATTACAAGATAAAAAGTCATTAAAATTCAATCGGTTTTATTTGATAAGTACTCCAATTTTGGGTTTAATTTTACCATTTATCAACTTTAGTTTTTTTGTAACTCAAAACCCAATTACAGAAACCAAACAAATTGTGATTGAAGAGATAGAAAGTTTTTCTTCTCTTGAAAACCTAGAAATTATTCAAAATCAAAATTTCATCACAAACTTAGAAGTCTTTTTTTTAAGTATCACTTTGCTGTTTTTAATAAAATTTACTTTTAATATTTTTTCTATTCTAAAATTAAAAAATAAAGGAGAAAAAATAAAAAATGAATACGGAAACATAATACTTCATTCAAAAGTAAAAACACCTTTTTCATTTATCAACAACATGTATATTAATTCTAAAGCATGGAATAATAAGAAAATTGAAACAGAAATTCTTTTACACGAACAGGGACATATCAAAGAAAAACATTCTATAGATATAATCACCATTGAAGTCTTGAAAATACTTTTTTGGTTTCAACCGATGTTGTATTTATACAAAAAAGCAATTCAAGAAAACCACGAATATTTAGCAGATTCTTATTGCATTAAAAAAATAAAAAACATAAACAATTATCAACATATAATACTAAACTATTACAGTGAACAAAATAAAAGTTACGAGCTAAGTAGCTCATTTAATTATGAAAATTTAAAAAAACGTTTTATTATGATGAAGAACACAAAAAAAGGAAACGTAAACAAAGTTGTATTTTATACTACGGCATTTGTATTAACGTATTTCAGTTTGGTTGGATTTGAAACCAAAGCTGAAACAATAAATAAAGTTGAAAATACAATTTCTAACAAAATTGAAAACTTGATTGAAAATGAAATTGTAAATGAAATTGTAAAAAATTATATTAGAAATAATTCAGAAGAAGTCATTTCAAAAAATAATGAAATTTCAATTATAAAATATAAAAAAGGAGAACAAAATTCAGGGTTCCTATATAGTAATAAACACGAAGGAACATTTTTCTATGTAGTTTCTGAAAATAAAGAAGTAACTATTTATGATCGTAATGGAATAAAACAAAATGAAAAAGAATTCGAATATAAATTAGAAGAGATTATCGATGAAGTTAAAAAAAGTGAGTCGAATTTAAATTTCAACGAAACTAATAATAATTCTAAAGTTATACTTGAATATACTAAGGGAGAAAAAAAAGCTGGGTATTTAAAAATTAATGAAGAAACTTATTATTACATAATTTCACCAAATTCTGAAGTAAGTTTTTATAATAGATACGGAGTCCTTCAAAACAATAACATAGTAAATTATGAGTTGAAAGAAATTACAAATGAGAATACAAATTCAAATCAATTAACCCAAGAAATCGAAGCTTATTTGGCACTGAAAGATGAACTTCAAAATACAAATAATGAACAATCAGAAACAAAAGCAGGACCAAAAGAGGGAATTCAACAATTTTATAAAGATTTTATTTCACTTATAAATATACCTTCATTCAATGAAGATTTAGAATATAAAGTTCTTCTTAAAATGGTTGTTGAAGAAGACGGTAGTTTAACTAATTTTACTACAGAAAATAAAGGAACACCAATTAAAGAAATCGACGATAGCATTTTAGAAGTAATAAAAAAAATGCCTAAGTGGAATCCTGCTACAAAAGACGGAAAACCAATAATTTCAAATTACAATTTACCGATAACTATAAAAATGAAAATTTAATAAAAATCCCGAAGCTATATAACTTCGGGATTTTTTTACTGCCAACTTGAATACATAATATAATTGTTAGCGATACGTTCAATTTCACCTTTGAAATCAGAAGCTTCTAAATCTTTAACTTTCTTAGCCGGAATACCTGCGTAAATTGCATTTGATTCTAAAACTGAATTTTGTGTAACCACAGAACCTGCACCAATTATCACATTACTTTTAACTAAACAATTATCCATAACAATTGCTCCCATTCCAATTAAAACATCATTTTCTATTGTACAACCGTGTACAATGGCATTATGACCGATTGAAACGTTGTTTCCAATTACTGTAGCGTGTTTTAAATACGTACAATGAATAACTGCACCATCTTGGATGTTTACCTTATTTCCAATTGTAATCGCGTTTACGTCACCTCTAATAACAGCATTATACCAAACGCTACATTGTTTTCCAAAAGTTACATTTCCTAAAATAGTTGCATTTTCTGCAACATAACAATCATCTGGAATGCTTGGAGCTATTCCGTTTATTTCTTTAATTAAAGCCATAGTTAGTATAAATAAAAAACCCCGATAAATATCGGGATTTTATTTTATTAAAAGTTAACTGATGGACAGCTACATTTATAACTTGTATCTCTACATGCGAAGTTAAACCCTAAAGTTAACTGGTGGAAACCACCTTTTTGGAATTTAACATCTCCAAACTGATGAGAATAAGTATATCCTAACATCAAGTTTTTGTATTTAACTCCAATAATTGGAGAAACAGAATGATAATATTGTTTCTTAGTATCAGTCGTTTTTAAATACTCTGCTCCATCAAAAGCAGTACGGTATGAAAGACCAGCAAAGAATTGACCTTCATCAAACTCTTTGTACATTTTCATATTAACATCTAAGATTTTTTCTTGAGTTTTTTCTGTGTATTGTAACAATACAGATGGTTCCCAAGTAAATCCAGTATTACTATAAGTCCCAAAAACATATCCAGCAGATAACAAATACTTTCTTAAGTTATCGCTTTCAACATCAGAATAAATATCATTTTTAGTAGCAAATGCATTTTTTACTGTAGCATGAGCATAAAAATCTAAATAGTGATAAGAAGCACCAAAATCAGCAATAAATGAAACGTCTTTTTGATCCATTCCACCATTAATTAGAGGATCAAAAGTAGATCCAAAACTAGACTCGTCTAATGTCGTCTGATTAACTCCAGCACTAATACCAAAAGATAACTGATTTAAATCGTAATAGCTTCTTGAGAAGTTAATATGATGTGCATAAGTAACCTTAGCACCGTATTGCGAATGATATCCATTTCTGTCATTAAACGCTATAAAACCAATTCCTGATTGTTCACCTACCTTAGTATTAAAACTCAAAGTTTGTAAGGCTGGAGATTTATCATTATCTGTCCATTGCTGACGTGCAGACAAACGAATTTTTGCACAATTTGCTGCCCCTGCCATAGATGGATGTATTAAATAATAATTATCTGTTAAATAATCTGAGTAAACAGACAAACCTTCTTGAGCTATACTAGCTTGAGAAATAAACAGTGATGACACTAATAATAATAAAGGCTTTTTAAAAATATTCATTCGTTATCTTTTTATGTAAAATGACCTGTAGCTTCTTTCGATAATATTTTTTTAAAAAATAATATTTTTAAACTTAATAAATATTTAAAAAAATAATTCTATTTAAACCAATCGATATCTTCTAATAATTTTACTTATCTGTCAAAGATATAAATTTTTAGTTCAGAACTATTTTTTAAAACACAAAAATGCACTGTTAATTTTATTCACTATCTTAGTTTAAATTTAAAATAACAAAAAAAGCAAATTCTAAAATTTTAAGAGCACTTCATACAGAGACCTTAATAATGTAACAGGTACTAATATATGTTAATTTTTCGTTTAAATTTCAAATATAAATAATCAATCCATATTTCTTTGTTAATTTTGAAAAAAATCTTAAAAAAATGTTTAAAGTCACTATAAAAGAAACACAAAACCCTACCATTCTTAAGTTTGAGCTCCTAGACTTTTTAAGTTATGGTTCAAATTTTGAATATAAAAACATCGATGAAACAACAAATTCGCCACTTGCAAAGAAACTTTTTTATCTTCCATTTGTAAAAACAGTTTACATTTCAGGAAATTTTATAGCTATAGAAAGATTTTCTATAGTTGAATGGACAGATGTTCAAGATGCAGTTGCAGCAGAAATTGAAAAATTTATTGAAGATGGTGGTAAAGTTTTAATTGAAACTGAAGATAACCAAAACAAGAAAATCCCTGTAACGGTTTACGGAGAAACAACTCCAAACCCAGCGGTATTAAAATTTGTTGCAAATAAAAAACTAACAAATACACCTATCGAATTTAAAAACATTGACGAAACAGAAGCTTCTCCTTTAGCGAAAGAATTGTTCAAATTTCCATATGTTAAAGAAGTTTTCTTAGACGAAAACTATGTATCAATTTCAAAATACGATTCGTACGATTGGAATGACATTACTATAGAGGTTCGTTCGTTTATTAAAAACTTTATTGAAAACGGTGGAACTGTTATCGAAGAACATTTAATTGTTTCTACAGAAGCGCACGAAAAAAATCAAGAAGAATACTTTGATAAATTGGATGTTACTTCACAGCAAATCATTAATATCCTTGAAGAATATGTAAAACCAGCAGTAGCTTCAGACGGCGGTAACATTTCTTTCAATAGCTTTGATGCAGATACGAAACGAGTTTCTGTAACTTTACAAGGTGCTTGTAGCGGATGTCCATCTTCTACTTTTACTCTTAAAAACGGAATCGAAAATATGTTACGACAAATGCTAAACGACAACGAAATCATTGTTGAAGCAAACAACGGATAATAATTTCAAACGTTCACCAAAAGTGAACGTTTTTTTTATTCAAAACCTAACTCGTATTTTTACATTAACTTAATCGAACAGCTTAATGAATCAACTTAAAAACGCCCATTCACCATATCTTTTACAACATGCCGAAAATCCAGTACATTGGAAATTTTGGAATAACGAAAATTTAAAACTTGCCCAAAAAGAAAATAAATTATTAATTATTAGTATTGGGTATTCAGCCTGTCATTGGTGTCATGTGATGGAACATGAATGTTTTGAAAACGAAGAGGTTGCTAAAGTAATGAATACGAATTTTATTTCGATAAAAATCGACCGTGAAGAACAACCAGAAGTTGATGCAATTTACATGAAAGCTTTACAATTAATGACCAAACAAGGCGGATGGCCATTAAACATTGTAGCCCTTCCAAACGGAAAACCAATTTGGGGAGCAACTTATGTAAATAAAAATCAATGGATTGAGGTTTTAACTCAACTGTCATATTTATATGAAAACGATCCTGATAAAATGGTTGATTACGCAGATAAACTTTTAAACGGAATTGAAATCATAAGCGATACGAATGAACTTCCAAAAAGCGAAGCTTCATTCAATCTTGATGAATTAGTAAAAAAATGGAGCAAAAGTTTTGATTGGGAATATGGCGGATACGCAAGAGCGCCAAAATTTATGATGCCTACAAATTTAGATTTTCTACAATCATACGGATTCATAAACAAAAACAAATCTATTTTAGATTATGTTGATTTAACTCTAACTCGTATGGCTTGGGGCGGATTATTTGACACTGTTCATGGCGGGTTTAGCAGATATTCTGTGGATGTAAAATGGCATATTCCGCATTTCGAAAAAATGCTCTATGACAATGCTTTACTTTTAAAAATTTACGCCGATGCGTTTAAAAGAACTCAAAACACTTTATATAAAGAAGTTATTCAAAAAACAATTCAGTTTTTAAAAGATGAATTTTTAAATTTCCAAGGTGGATTCTATGCTGCTTTTGATGCCGATTCACTAAATAATGAAAATAAATTAATTGAAGGTGCTTTTTACATTTGGAAGATTGATGAATTAAAAAAAATCCTTAAAGATGATTTTGATTTATTTTCAGAAGTATTCAATATTAATACATTTGGTTATTGGGAAGAAGATTTTTATGTTTTAATTCAAAATAAAACTTTAGAAAAAGTTGCCAGTTTAAATAATCTTGACTTAAATGTTTTAACTGAAAAGAAAAAAAATTGGGAAACTAAACTTAAATCGGAAAGAAAAAAAAGACAAAAACCAAGATTAGACGACAAAATAATCACGTCTTGGAATGGCATGCTCCTATCTGGATTAATTCATGCAAATAGCATTTTGAAGGAAAAAGAAACTACAAAAATAATCTCAAATCTTGAAAAATTCATCGCTAATAAACTAACTAAAGAAGATTATCAATTAGGTCACACATTCAAAAATAATGAACTATATCTGGATGGTTTATTTGAAGATTATGCATTTATTATTCAAGCGTATATTGATTTATATTCAAACACTTTTAATGAAGATTATCTTAACAAAGCAAAAAACTACACGCATGTAGCGTACGATTTATTTTATGATTCAGAAAAACAGTTTTTCCGTTCACACAAATTAGATCCAAAATTAATTATCAATCATTTTGAAATTGAAGACAATGTTGTCCCAGCGTCTAATTCGGTGATGGCTAACAATTTAATGACTTTAGGTTTGATTTTTGAAAACTCGTATTTTATCGAAACAGGAAATAAAATGACAAACCGCGTTTTAGAAACCATAGATTATGCTTCTGCATTTTCTAATTGGTTACTGACTCACTTAAAAACTGAAAAATCATTTACTGAGATAACAGTTATCGGAAATGAAGCAGCAATTTACAATCAAAGAATTTCAGACCATTACCTTCCTAATACCTTAATAATAGGAAGTAATATAAAAAGTAGAATTCCTTATTTAAAAAACTATCAAATAAACGACAAAACTGAAATCTACATTTGTACTAATAAAAACTGTTTAAAACCAATGAATACCGTTTTAGAATTTGAATCGTATTATAAAAAATTAACAATTCATATTAAAACAAATCAATAAAAACATTAACTTTGATGGTTTGAAATTTAAAAAACAATCATTTTATGAAAAAAACCACAATTGTTTTAAGTACACTTTTATTAATTTCATTTTCTCAAACTTTTGCTCAAATTAGCGCTCAAGGAGTTTCAGGTACAGGGATTCTAACTTTTTATAAAAGTAATTCTGACAAAAAGGCAAATGTAGTTGGATCAGAATACATCGAAGAAGAATTCAAATCTGCTAGAGTTAATGGAGGCACACAAGCTTTTCAAATTCGATTTAATGCTCATACTAATGTTATGGAGTATAAAAAAGATAATGAAAATTTGATTTTAGTAAAAAAAAATAACACCTTATTTGAATTCTCTGATGGAAAAGTTTATGAATTAATTTCTCACACTGACAAAAAAGGAAAAGAAACAGACGATTACTTAGTAGTTGTAAAAAAAGATATAAATGCAAGTATTTACAAATTAGAAAGAGTCACTTTTACCGAAGCAAGACCTGCATCTAATACTTATGACACTGCTACACCTGCTCAATTTAAAAGAGCAACTGACACCTATTTCTTAAAAATTAAAGATGTAGTAACTGAATTACCTACGAAAACTAAAGAATACATAAAATTATTCCCTTCAAAAGAAGCTGAAATCAAAGCTTATTTTAAAGCTAACAAAATTAACTTTAAAGATGAAGCCGATCTAATTAAATTAACTACATTTTTAAATTCAATTGCATAATAAAAAAAACTTCCGATTATCGGAAGTTTTTTTTTATTCATTAATCTCTGTCATAATTTCTTTAAAATAAGTCATCGATTTTTTTCTTGTCTCTAAATCATAAACCGGACAACTCATCATTATCTCACTACAAGGAATTTTGTGTAAGAAATTAGTCAATTCGCGTTTCACAATTTCTTTAGTTCCAATAAAAGAACAAGTAAGCATTTGTCTTACCATTGCTTCTTCATTTACATTCCAAATGCCATCCATAGAATCGATTGGTGGTTGCATTTTTTTACGTTCGTTTCTAATTATTCCTAAAAACATCAAATAAAAAGAAGTTGACAACTTTTGTGCTTCTTCAAGCGAATCTGCAACAATAACATTTACGCAAGCTAAATTATAAGGTTCTGCATAAATATCATTAGGTTGGAAATTATTTTTATAAAAATCAAATGCTGCTTTAATTTGAGCAGGAGCAAAATGACTTGCAAATGCATAAGGTAATCCGTAAGAAGCTGCTACAACAGAACTTTCTGTACTTGAACCTAAAATCCAAATTGGCACATCAACTCCTTCACCGGGAATTGCCCTTACTCTTGAATCACGATTATCTTCAGAAAAAAACTGCTGAAGTAAAGAAACATTTTTTGGGAAATTTCTTGCATTCTCCATAAAATCAGGACGAATATATGAAGCAGTCAACTGATCAGTTCCTGGAGCTCTTCCTAGGCCTAAATCAATTCGATTAGGATATAAAGAAGCTAAAGTACCAAATTGTTCAGCAACTACTAAAGGTGAATGGTTTGGCAACATCAATCCACCAGAACCAACACGAATGCTTTTTGTATTACCGGCAACAAATCCAATTAAAATTGAGGTAGCGGAACTTGCTACACCATCCATATTATGATGCTCGGCTAACCAAAATCTTTCAAAACCAAGTTCTTCTGCGTGCTTCGCAGTTTCTAAAGTTTTCTCAAAAGTTTGAGCAATTGTAGCATCTTCATTTACATAAGCTAAATCTAAAAAAGAAAATTTCATCATTATTATTTTTACTAAAGGTAAAGCTTAAAAACTCAATTAAACCCAATAAAATCTTAAATTACAAAATAGAGAATTCAGCAATTTTGATTGTAAATAATTTAGTTTTTATTTAATTTTAGAAAAAATCAAAAAATAATTATGGACTTATTTTTACTTACTTTCGCAGCTCTATTTTCTGTGATAAATCCGTTAGGAAGTGTACCTATATTTTTAGGTTTAACTCAAGACGATACTAAAGAATCTAAAAATAAAACAGCTTTTTGGGCGGCAGTTAATGTATGTATTATTCTATTAATTTCATTTTTTATAGGAAAATATGTATTACAGTTTTTCGGTATTAATATAGATGTTTTAAGAATTGCAGGAGGAATTGTAATCTGTACCTCTGGTTTTGGTTTACTTTCTGGTACTTTCAGTAAAAAAAGAGGCGTTAATAAAAAAATAAAAGAAGACGCTCAACACCGAAGCGACATAGCCTTAACACCGCTTGCAATCCCGATGATGGCAGGTCCTGGCTCTATGTCTTTACTTATAACTATGTACCAAGATTATCCAGAATATTTAGACAAAGCAATCATTGTAGCAGCAATTTTAATTTTATCAGTAACTATTTTTTTAGTCCTAAAAAGTGCAAACTACTTATCTAGAATTCTTGGAGCTTCGGGAATTGTAGCAATTTCGAGAATAATAGGCTTTTTAGTTTTAGCTATCGGAATTCAATACATTGTAAATTCACTTGTAACAATATTTAAGATATAAAAAAGGTTTCCGATTGGAAACCTTTTTTTATTATTATTCTTGTGGTAAAAAGACCTCTGCTAACATACAACGAGCACTTCCGCCTCCACAAGCTTCAATTGTATCTAAAGAGCTGTGTAAAATATCACAATACTTCTCTATAGCCATTATTTGCACATCATTTAAACTGTTATAAGCTTGTGTACTCATAACCAAATATTTCTTATCATCCGCACCTAAAACCTGAAGCATATTTCCTGCAAAATTATTCACTTGATCTTCTGTGATATAAATTACTTCCTTTCCAGATTTTTTTAAATGATCTAAAACAATTTTACGCTCTTGTTTATCATCGATACAATCAGCACAAATAACCGCAAATTCATCAGCAACACACATCATAACATTGGTGTGATAAATTAATTTTCTACCATCTGGTGTATCTTGATATGCTTCAAAAATAACAGGATCTGAATAAAAATCTTCACAGAATTCAATTATTAATTCTTCGTCTGCACGAGGAGATAAAGCTGCGTACACTTTTTCATTTTCACGATCAAGTATCATACTTCCAGTTCCTTCTAAGAAAATATTATCTTCCTCTGCCGAAGTATAATCAACAATATTTTCAATTTTAAAACCTTGTTCTTCTAATAGATCCAAAATATCTTCACGACGTTCTTGACGACGATTTTCTGCAAACATTGGATACAAAACTACATCTCCATTGTCATGAAACGAAATCCAGTTATTAGGAAAAATACTATCTGGAGTATTTGGCTCTAACGTATCTTCAACAACGATTACATTAACACCTACTGAACGTAACTTATCTACAAAAGCATCAAACTCTTGCTGTGCTTTCGCATTTACAGTTGCTGGAGTAGTATTTTCTAAAACTTTTTGATAATAATTATTCACTGCAGTTTGCTCATTCATTCGAAAAGCAACTGGTCGAATCATTAAAACTGTATTGGTAATTTGGCTCATTTATTCTCTTATTAATGGTAAAGTTGAGCAACGTAATAGACCTTCTTGTTTAGAAATTTCTGCATAAGGAATTTCTTCAACAATAAAACCATTTTCACGAAGCCAATTATTTAATCTTGTAAAGTTCTTTTCCGAAACTACAACATTTTTGTCAATTGAAAAAACGTTTGAGAACATATGATACATCTCTTCTCTTTCTATATGAAATAAGTTTTCAACGCCGAATAATTCAACTAAATATTGATAATCTTCTTCATCTAAAAAACCATCTCTATAAATAATTGCCTTATTTTTTCCTACAGGCTGAAAACAACAATCAAGATGCAAAGCATTATCACGAGGTTCAGTTCGAGACTTGCTTAAATTAAATTCTTTAACAATTTTATGAGGAAACAACGCCTTAATATATTCTACACCATGTATATTTGTACGTGCAGTGATATAATCTTTATAATCTGCACCTTTGTATGTACCGATAAAAATATAATCATTCCAAAGCATTACGTCACCACCTTCAATATGAACTTCTTCTGGAGGACGAACCACTTTTTTTGGATCCATCATATCAATTACATAATTGATAGCATCTAATTCATTTTCTCTATCTGGTAGAATATTTGCTTTTACAAAAACATCATCAATCACAAATCCGATATCACGTGTAAATATTTGATTGCAATTTTCGATAATTTCCGGACGATAAACTTTAACATCGTATTTTTTCAAAACATTATCAAAGGCATCCATCTCTGCAATCATATCTTTTTCTGTAGGATACGTTCCTGCAATAATATGTTCTAAAGATTTAGGATCATAAGCCTCTTCAATTGTTGGAGTTGGTCCATTACTTTTAGCTGTACCTAAAACAACAGCTTTTAACCTTGAAGACTCATTTTTTACATTTAACTGTAACATAACGGGTGTTTTTTCACAAATATATAAAATCAAAACACAATTCAAAGTATATATTACATTATATCTATTATTTACACAACAAAAGCCAGATGTTAATCTGGCTTTTGAAGAGTTTATAAATAAAAAATGTATCGTCTATCTTTCGTTCATTTTTTTGAAAGAACGTAATGGCTCACCAACGTATACTTGACGTGGACGTCCGATTGGTTCTTTATTAACGCGCATTTCTTTCCATTGAGCAACCCACCCTGGTAAACGCCCGATTGCGAACATTACTGTGAACATCTCAGTCGGAATTCCTAATGCACGATAAATAATTCCTGAATAGAAATCTACGTTTGGATATAAATTTCTTGCTACGAAATACTCATCTTTTAATGCTTTTTCTTCTAAATCTTTAGCGATTTTTAAGATTGGATCATTTACACCTAATTCAGCTAATACTTCATCAGCAGCTTTTTTGATGATACGTGCACGTGGATCGAAGTTTTTGTAAACTCTGTGTCCGAATCCCATTAAACGGAATGGATCTTCTTTATCTTTAGCTTTTGCTAAATATTTATCCGCATCACCGCCATCTTTTTGAATTTCTTCTAACATTTCTAAAACCGCTTGGTTAGCCCCACCGTGTAATGGTCCCCATAACGCAGAAACTCCTGAAGAAATAGAAGCGAATAAACCAGCATGAGAAGAACCTACCATTCTTACTGTAGAAGTAGAACAGTTTTGTTCATGATCAGCATGTAAGATAAATAATTTATCAATTGCATTTAAAACCGTTTTATTGATTGTATATGGTCCTGTTGGCAATTCGAACATTAAACGTAAGAAATTATCAACATAAGGTTTTGTATTATCGTAATAATTTAAAGGGTATCCTTTAGCTTTTCTGTAAGTCCACGTGGCAATTACTAAAAATTTACCCATGATTTTACAAACTGCTTCGTACATATCTTCTTCACAATCTGCATTGACTACTTTTGGATTAAAAGCAGTTAACGCACAAGTTAAAGAAGATAAAACCCCCATTGGATGCGCATGTTTAGGGAATCCGTCAATGATTCCTTTCATTTCTTCATTTACAAGAGTATGTTTACGAATGTCGTTTTCAAATTTTTCTATTTGTGGTTGAGTAGGTAATTCTCCGAAAATGATTAAATAAGCTACTTCTAAGAAATTAGAATTTTCAGCTAATTCTTCAATTGAATAACCTCTGTAACGTAAAATCCCTTCTTCACCATCTAAGAAAGTAATTGCACTTTTACAAGATCCTGAATTTTTATAACCTGGATCTAAAGTGATTGCACCTGTTAAAGCTCTTAGCTTTTCAATGTCGATAGCAACCTCGTTCTCACTACCTACGATTAAAGGCAGATCAACTTTTTTGCCATCTATCTCTAAAGTTGCATGTTTTGACATATTTATTATTATTTGTTTTTTTTTAATGCTAACTGCGAATTTACATCTTTTCTTTGAATTTATCCTATATTTTAAAAAATAAAAAACAAAAATACTTTCTTAATTTATAGTATTTAACATAAGAAATATTAAATCATTTTAACTTTAATTCAAATAATTTAAGATTTAATTAAAAATAAACAAGAAACTTTTAAAAATAATTTAGAATGTAAAAACTTTATATTAACAAATATCAGAATATTAAAAAAGACATCTTAAAGATAAGATGCCTTTTAATAAAATATATTTAACAATTACTTAACCTTAAAAGCTTTAGCTTGAGGATAATAAGCAACCGACCCTAATTCTTCTTCGATACGTAATAACTGGTTATATTTTGCCATACGGTCTGAACGAGAAGCTGAACCGGTTTTAATTTGCCCACAATTTAAAGCAACAGCTAAATCTGCAATTGTATTATCTTCTGTTTCTCCAGAACGATGTGACATCACTGAAGTATAACCAGCATTATGAGCCATATTAACTGCAGCGATTGTTTCTGTCAAAGTACCAATCTGATTCACTTTAATTAAAATTGAATTTGCAGTACTTTCTTCAATCCCTTTAGACAAACGTTCTACATTCGTAACAAACAAATCATCTCCTACTAATTGAACTTTATCACCAATTTTTTCAGTTAAATATTTCCAACCATTCCAATCATCTTCATACATTCCATCTTCAATAGAAATAATTGGATATTTAGAAGCTAATTCAGCTAAATAATCGGCTTGCTCTTCAGAAGTTCTAACAACTCCTTTATCACCTTCGAATTTTGTGTAATCATATTTACCATCAACATAGAATTCTGAAGCTGCACAATCCAAAGCAATCATGATATCTTTACCGAAAACATATCCCGCATTTTCAACCGCCAACTTAATAGAATCTAAAGCATCTTCAGTACCTCCTGCTAAATTTGGAGCAAAACCACCTTCATCTCCAACTGCTGTTGATAAATTTCTATCATGCAAAACTTTCTTTAAATGATGAAAAATTTCAGTACCCATTTGCATTGCTTCAGTAAAACTTTTAGCTAAAACAGGCATAATCATAAATTCTTGAAATGCGATAGGCGCATCAGAATGTGAACCTCCGTTAATGATATTCATCATTGGAACCGGAAGTGTATTAGCTGAAACTCCTCCAATATAACGATACAAAGGTAGACCTAATTCATTTGCAGCAGCTTTAGCAACCGCTAAAGAAACTCCTAAAATAGCATTTGCACCCAAATTTGATTTATTAGAAGTACCGTCTAATTCAATCATAGCCTGATCAATAGCATTTTGTTCGAAAACATCAAAACCAACAATATTTTCAGCAATAATTGTATTTACATTTTCTACAGCTTTTAATACTCCTTTACCCATCCAAGTTTTTCCACCATCACGCAACTCAACAGCTTCGTGTTCACCAGTAGAAGCTCCAGAAGGAACAGCTGCTCTTCCTAGAATACCATTTTCAGTAACAACATCAACTTCAACAGTTGGGTTACCTCTTGAGTCTAAAATTTGACGTGCATGAATTTTTACGATTGTACTCATAATATTTTTTTTAATTGTGTTGTTTTTTTTAGTAATGCAAATGTATCATTTTTGCTGTTAATAATAAATTTATATATAAAAAAAGAAGCCTAAGCTTCTTTTTTATTTTTAATATTTTGAACAAACTGATCAAACAAATATTTAGAATCATTTGGACCTGGTGATGATTCTGGATGATATTGAACAGAGAAAACTTCTTTATCTTTTAAGCGAATTCCCGCTACAGTATTATCATTCAAATGATAATGTGTAATTTCTACATTAGGATGTTTTTCTACTTCATCGCGAACCACAGCGAAACCATGATTTTGAGATGTAACTTCACCTTTACCGGTAATAACATTCATTACAGGATGGTTGATACCACGATGTCCATTAAACATTTTATATGTATTTATCCCTTGACACAAAGCTAAAATTTGATGTCCTAAACAAATTCCGAATACTGGCTTATTAGATGCAATCATCAACTTAGCAACTTCAACAACACCTGTCAAAGGTTGAGGATCTCCAGGACCATTTGACAAGAAGTATCCATCTGGATTAAACGCTTCTAATTCAGAAAATGGCGTATTATAAGGAAATACTTTTACATAAACTTCACGCTCATCAAAACATCTTAAAATATTAGTTTTAATACCTAAATCTAAAGCTGAAATTTTTAATGGAGCATTTTCGTTTCCATAAAAATAAGGTTCTTTTGTTGAGACTGAAGAAGCTAATTCCAAACCATTCATATCAGGAGTCGAATTTAAAATACCTTTCAATTCTTCAACAGATTTACCATCTGTTGAGATAACAGCATTCATTGCTCCATTATCACGAATATAACTTACAAGCGCTCTTGTATCAACATCTGAAACCACTACAAGATTCATTTTTTCAAAATAATCAAACAATGAACCCGAGGCACTTGGACGCGAATAATTAAAATTAAAGTTTTTACAAACTAAACCTGCAATTTTAATTCCATCAGAATCGACTTCATCATCATGCACTCCATAATTACCAATATGTGGACTGGTAGATAACATGATTTGACCAAAATAAGATGGATCTGTAAAAATTTCTTGATATCCAGTTACTCCTGTATTAAAACAAATTTCACCAGTAGTTGTACCCTTAATACCAATAGACTTACCGTAAAAAACAGTACCGTCACTTAGTAAGATAATAGCTTTATCTCTTGAAGTATATTTCATTTTTATTTTTATAAACCTTGCAAAATTACAAATAAATTATATCAGAAAAAAAAGTAAACAAAAAAAAGGACAAGCTATAAAAGCATGTCCTTTAAAATATATTTACTATGAATAACACAAATTATTCATTAGTTTCTGTTGAAGCTTCAGCAGTAGCATCAGTTGCAGTAGCAGCATCAGCCTTTTTTCTACCTCTACGAGTAGTAGCTTTTTTAACTTCTTTAGTACCAGCGTTATAAATCTCGTTGAAATCTACGAATTCGATCATTGCCATATCAGCATTATCTCCTAAACGATTTCCTAATTTAATAATACGAGTATATCCACCTGGACGATCTCCAACTTTAGCAGCAACTTCTCTGAATAATTCAGTTACAGCATACTTATCTTTTAAGTAAGAGAAAACGATACGACGGTTATGAGTATCGTCAGTTTTAGATTTAGTTACTAAAGGCTCAATGTATTGTTTTAAAGCCTTTGCTTTAGCAACCGTAGTATTAATACGCTTGTGTTCAATTAAAGAACAAGCCATATTAGCCAACATTGCTTTTCTGTGTGCAGATTGGCGGCTTAAGTGATTTATTTTTTTTCCGTGTCTCATTGCTTTCTAGAATTTAGACCTTTTGGGTCTAGATTATTCTTTATCTAATTTGTATTTTGATAGATCCATTCCGAAAGAAAGATTTTTAACTTGAACTAATTCTTCTAATTCAGTTAAAGATTTCTTACCGAAATTTCTAAATTTCATTAAATCGTTTTTGTTATAAGAAACTAAATCGCCTAATGTGTCAACTTCAGCCGCTTTTAAACAATTTAACGCTCTTACTGAAAGATCTAAATCTACCAATTTTGTTTTTAGAAGCTGTCTCATATGTAATGACTCTTCATCATATGTTTCAGTTTGAGCAATTTCATCGGCCTCAAGAGTGATTCTTTCATCAGAAAATAACATGAAATGATGAATCAACGTTTTTGCTGCTTCAGTCAATGCATCTTTAGGATGAATAGAACCATCTGTTACGATATCAAAAACTAACTTTTCATAATCAGTTTTTTGTTCAACACGGTAGTTCTCAATAGCATATTTAACATTTTTTACAGGCGTATAGATTGAGTCTGTAAAAATAGTTCCTATTGGTGCGTTTGCCTTTTTGTTTTCTTCTGCTGGAACATAACCGCGCCCCTTTTCGATAGTTAACTCCATATTGATAATGATATCATTCTCAAGATTACAGATAACTAAATCTGGGTTTAAAATTTGAAATCCAGAAACGAATTTTTGGAAATCACCTGCTGTTAATTGTTCTTTTCCTGTAAATGAAATAGTTACAGACTCATTGTCGATATCTTCAATCTGACGTTTGAAACGTACTTGTTTAAGATTTAAAATGATTTCAGTAACATCTTCAACTACACCAGCGATAGCAGAAAACTCATGATCAACACCTTCAATACGAACTGACGTAATTGCAAATCCTTCAAGTGATGACAGAAGTACTCTTCTTAGTGCGTTACCGATAGTCAATCCGTAACCAGGTTCTAAAGGTCTAAATTCAAATTTACCTTTAAAATCGGTTGAATCGATCATGATAACTTTATCGGGCTTTTGAAAATTAAATATTGCCATATTAAATTCGACTGAATGTCAATTATTATTTGTTGTACAACTCTACGATTAACTGTTCTTTAATGTTTTCTGGAACTTGAAGTCTAGCAGGAACAGAAACGAATGTTCCTTCTTTAGTATCATTATTCCAAGTAATCCACTCATAAACAGCACTAGAATTAGATAACGAACGCTCTATAGCTTCAAGAGACTTAGATTTTTCACGAACAGCTACTTTATCACCAGCTTTTAATTGGTAAGAAGGTATGTTTACAATTTCTCCGTTAACAGTAATGTGTCTGTGAGAAACAATTTGACGAGCTGCTCTACGAGATGGAGCAATACCCATTCTGTAAACTACGTTATCTAATCTTGATTCACATAATTGAATTAAAATCTCACCAGTAACACCTTTAGCTGCTGATGCTTTTTTAAATAAATTACGGAATTGTTTTTCTAAGATACCGTAAGAGTACTTAGCTTTTTGTTTCTCCATTAATTGGATAGCATATTCAGATTTTTTACCTCTTCTTTTTGCCATTCCATGTTGTCCTGGAGGGTAATTTCTTTTTTCGAATGATTTATCATCACCGAAAATTGCTTCGCCAAATTTACGAGCAATTTTAGTTTGTGGACCAGTATATCTTGCCATTGCTAAAAATTAAAAAAAAGGTAGGGATTATGAATTCAGGTCTCATCCTCCG
>NZ_CANRNX010000041.1 GCF_947632075.1 uncultured Flavobacterium sp. | reverse complement strand
TGGTAGTAAGGATTTTAGAGAATAACTGACAATTATTTTTAACCCCTAACTGTCAGATGAAGTTGTGGCTATTACAACTAATGATAATGCTCAAGTTTCTTTTATTTCAGATCATATCATTCGTATAAAAACAGGTGACGATCCTGGAAATAAATCGAATCGGTCTTTTACCTTTTTAGTAACAGGCAAGTAATTAAATTTATTAAATGAATAATCCACAAAGAACTTTAACGCAGGAATTTTAATCATGATTTTAGCAACGATTGTAATTATGATTTGGCTTGGTGCGGCAAAGTTTTTCGATTTTGAAGCAAAAGCAATTTAAAATTTAGTTGGTAACCATCCGATGATGAGTTGGATGTATAATATATGTTTAATTACAGAACAGTTTCTAATATAATTGGAGTTTCAGAAATAGCGACAGGTTTTTTTTTAGTGATTGGTTTGTTTAAAAAAGTAGTTTTAAAATGGGCTGGCGCTTTAATGATTCGTACTTTTATAACAACAACAAGTTTTTTATTTACAACTCCTGGAATTTCAACTTTTAAAGAAGGTTTTCCTGTCACAGATTTCTTTATTTTGAAAGATTTGGTGTTTTTAGGTTTAGGAATTGCACTTTGGTGTGGTGTTGATACTAAAAAAATATATTAAAAGTTAAAAAAAGCGATCTGAATTTATTCAGATCGTTTTTATTTTGTAGCTAATAATTCAAGCAATAATTTTTTTGCACGAAGTAATTTAATCTTAACATTATTTAATGGTTCGTTAATTTCTTCTGAGATTTCATTATAGGTCATTTCTTGAAAATAACGTAATTGAATAACTTCTTGATAATGAGGTTTTAATTGCTTTATGCAGTTTTTTAAAGTAGCTAAATTCTGTTCATAAATCAATTCATCTTCTTCTGTTTGCGAATCATCTGCAATATTTTTATAAAGCATTTCTTCATCATCTGTCATTTCAATAAAATGTGAAGCTTTTCGCTTACGTAACATATCAATATGAACGTTTTTAGCAATACTAATCAACCAAGTGTTAAAAGCGTATTCTGGATTATAAGTGATGATTTTATCAAACGCTTTAGAAAAAGTTTCAATACAAATATCTTCTGCATCGGTTTCATTTCCTGTTCGTTTCAACATAAAATTATAAACCTCATTCCAATAATAATTCAGAATGGTTGTAAAAGCAATTTGATCACCCTTTTTTGCTTGTTCAATTTTTTGTTTTATGTCGATTTTTGTATTCAAACTATTACTTTGTTTTTTTTCTGAAAAGATTTTTTATCGAATATTTTGTTTGATTGATTGTTCTGTGAATTTCTAAAATTGGAAATAACCAAATTAAATCCTTTTGTTGAAATTTGCTGGTTGTTTTACCAATTACTATCCAACTTACAAGATAACGAAAAGCAATTAAAATACTGGTTATAATCCATTCAATTTGTAAGCTTAACAAAGCAATTGCAAATACAAAGAATAAGAATTGTGAAGTATTGAAGAAACGAACTTTAAAACGGTCACTAAAACTAAGTTCAGATAAAATAATTTCATCTTCATTTTTCTTTAATTGCCAATCTTTTAATTTTGAAATCGGTTCTAAAAATACAAAAGCATTTTTGGCAATTGTAAAAGTTGTATTCTTACTTTTTGACGCTTCATTCAAAAAAAGTTCACGTTCTGCCAAGCGATTATTCATATGAGTTATAAAACCGTTTACTTTATAAAATTCTTCTTTTTTATAACCTAAATTTTTTGAAAAGTAAGAAAATGGAGCACCGTAATTGGTCCACGAAAAACTATGAAGTTGTGCATAAACCGTATCAAAACGAGTAATTTTATTAAAAAATCCTTTTGTTTTTTTGTACATCGATGGCCCTAGAACAATAGTCTTGTTTAAAGTAAAGTTTGAGGCCATAGCCATTATCCAAAATTCATTATCAATATGCTGATCAGCATCAATGAAAAGTAAATATTCGTTTTTAGAAGCTTTAATGGCTAATGTTTGCGCATATTTTTTATTGTTCCAAAACGCTTCGTTATTATCTACTTGACATAATCGAATGTTTGAAAACATTTGTGCATACTCTTTAAAAATATTTAAAGTTTCATCAGAAGAAGCATTATCAACCAAAACCAATTCATAATCATGATAATTTTGATTTACTAAATTCGGAAGTAAACGTTTTACTTCTTCAGCTTGATTTCTTGCATAAACAATAACTGAAATTGGAATACGTTTTGGGTTGTTTTCATTCTCTCTTGAAAATGAAAAACTTGAAAAAACGCCAAGATAATAAAATAATTGAACCACAACAATTGCTATAAATACATAAAGCAATAACATTGGTAAAAGACTGATAAACTCTGTAGAGAAAGTAATATTTTCGAACACTTTAAAATTATATAATGTTTACTTCTGGAATGATATTTATTTGGAACATTTTGTTCACTTTGGTTTGAATTTTATGAGCTAAATTTACAATTTCTGCTCCGGAAGCTTCGCCGTAATTCACCAAAACTAAAGCCTGATTTTTATGAACACCGGCATCGCCAAAACGTGACCCTTTAAAACCTGCTTGTTCAATTAACCAACCTGCCGGAATTTTAATTTCAGTTTCTGAAACTATATAATGCGGAAGATGTGGGTGTTTTTCTAACAGAGTTTCAAATTGTATTTTTGAAATTACCGGATTTTTGAAGAAGCTTCCGCTATTACCAATTTCTTTTGGGTTTGGAAGTTTACTTTCGCGAATTTGAATCACTGCTTTACTTACATCTTGAATGGTTGGATTAGCAATGTTCATCTTTTCTAATTCTTGTTTTATTGCGCCGTAGTCAATATATAAAGTATGATTTTCTTTAGTAAGTTTAAACTGAACCGAAATAATTACATATTTTCCTTTTAGTTCGTTTTTAAAAACACTTTCTCGATAACCAAATTTACAATCTTCATTATAAAAAGTTTCAATTTCTAACGTGTTTAAATTTAAAGCTTTACATGAGTAAAAAGTGTCTTTAATTTCGCGACCGTAAGCACCGATATTTTGCATTGGCGAAGTACCTACATTTCCTGGAATTAACGATAGATTTTCTAAACCACCAAAATTATTTGTAATGGTAAACATAACAAATTCATGCCAAACTTCACCTGCCATTGCTTCGATAATAACATAATCAGGTTGATTTTTAACTACATAAATTCCTTTTAAATTCAGCTGAATTACTAATTTTTCAACATCTTTAGTTAATAGAATATTACTTCCGCCACCAAGAAAAAAAATGTCTTCCTTTGGAGTGATTTTTATTATTTCAATTAATTTTTCAAGGCTATTAACAATCGCGAATTCTTTTGCTTTGGCATCTATTCCAAAGGTGTTGAAAGCTTTTAAAGATTGATTTTTTAAGATTTCCATACTTTATTTTTTGGATTGCAAAAATAGCTAAACTAAGTGTGATTTTAACTACAGTTGATAAATTTCGTAATCTAAATTTGTAGATTTTACTATCAATTCTGTTCTGTCTTCGTGTGTATCGGTAATAAAAAGTTGTCCAAAGGTTTCATCGTTAACCATTTCTACGATTTGTTGCACGCGAAAAGCATCTAATTTATCAAAAATATCATCGAACAACAAGATTGGCAGAACACCGCTTTGTTTTTTTATAAAATCGAACTGTGCTAATTTTAAAGCTATCAAAAAAGATTTTTGTTGACCTTGTGATCCGTATTTTTTTATCGAATGATTTTCAATTTCTAATAACAAATCATCTTTATGAATTCCAACCGTTGTGTATTGTACCGCGCGATCTTTAGGTAAAGCTTGTTCAAACAGTTCAAGTAATGGCAATTCATCCAACTGACTGTAATATTTCAATTGGACCTGTTCTTGTGAATTTGTGATTTGTTGATGATATTTTTGAAAAGTAGGAACAAATAATTCCATAAACTCTTTTCTTTTACTATGAATTGACGAGGCTAACTGATGTAACTGTTCGTTATAAATAGCTAAAGTTTCTGAATCAAATGTAAAACTTTGGGCAAAATATTTAAGCAAAGCATTTCGTTGCGTTATAATTTTTTGATATTGGATCAGTTGCTGTAAATAAACAGAATCTAATTGTGAAATTACAGTATCTATAAATTTTCTGCGTGTTTCACTTCCTTCCGAAATCAAATCTTGATCAGAAGGGGAGATGATTACTAAAGGAATCAAACCAATATGTTCAGAAAAACGTTCGTAAGCTTTTCCGTTACGTTTTATAATTTTTTTCTGACCTTTTTTCAAACTACAAACAACATGTTCATCTTTTTCGTTTTTATCAAACACACCATCAATTACAAAAAACTCTTCGTTATGTTTGATGTTCTGTAAAGCAATTGGGTTAAAATAGCTTTTACCGTTCGCTAAATAATAAATTGCATCTAAAATATTGGTTTTACCAATTCCATTTTTTCCAACAAAACAGTTGATTTTGTGCTTAAATTCAAAGCTTTTATCACTAATGTTTTTGTAGTTTAATATGGAAAGATTTTTTAAATGCACAGTTTTGTTAATTTGTAAAGAGTTAGAAAATATCAAAGTAATGCAAATTTCTGAAAAATATCGTTAAGAAAGACTTTTATATATGAATAAAAACGCTATTTTTGTGACTTTAAAATTCTAAAAATTATGGCAACTTATAATAAAAGAGGTTATAAAGCTCCGAAACCTGAAGTAGAAAATGATGAAACTACTACGGCTCAATATATTAATGATCAGGAAAGTGAAACAGCTGAAGTTTTTGATACGTTAGATTCTACGGCATCAAAAATGGGATCTTGGTTTACTGTAAATCAAAAATATATCTTCGGAGGAATTGCTGCACTTGCAATTGTAACTGTTGGTTATTTAAGTTACAACCATTTTATTATGGAACCTAAAGAAGAAGAAGCTGCTAACGAAATGTTCCAAGCTCAACAATATTTTGAACAGGCTGTTAACGGGCAAAATGCTGATTCTTTATATAATTTAGCATTAAATGGTGCTGAAGGAAAAATGGGATTCTTAAAAATAGCAGAAGATTATTCTGGAACTCAAGCAGCTGCACTTGCTAATTATTCAGCAGGAATGGCTTACTTAAATTTAGGTAAATATAAAGAAGCAATTCAGCATTTAGAAAAATTTAATTCAGACGATGCAATCTTAAAAGCTACTTCTTTAGGAGCTATCGGAGATGCTTTTTCAGAATTAAATCAACCAAACGAAGCATTTGAATATTACGTTAAGGCTGCAAATCATGATAAAAATGAATTTACAACGCCTCGTTATTCTTATAAAGGTGGATTAATGGCTTTAGAATTAGGTAAGAAAGAAGAAGCTTTAAAATTATTAACTCTTGTTAAAGAAGAATATAGAACAACTGCAGAAGCAATGAACGTAGATTTCTATATCGGAATGGCATTATAAGATATGGCAACAGCTAATAAGAATTTATCAAACTATGATAAAACACAATTAATTGATGCGAAACCTTTTCGTTTCGGAATTGTGGTTTCTGAATGGAATGATAAAATTACAAACGGATTATATCAAGGTGCAGTTGATGCTTTGATTGATTGTGGAGCAATGCCAGAAAATATCGTTCGTTGGGATGTTCCTGGAAGTTTTGAATTAATTTTTGGTTCAAAACGAATGATTGAAACTCAGCATGTAGATGTTGTGATTGCAATTGGATGTGTTATTAAAGGTGAAACCATGCATTTTGAATTTGTTTGCGATGGGGTTACTCAAGGAATTAAAGATTTGAATGTGAAATACCATATTCCAACAATCTTTTGTTTATTAACAGATAATAACGAACAACAATCTATAGACAGAAGTGGTGGTATTCACGGAAATAAAGGAACCGAAGCTGCGGTTGCTGCTTTAAAAATGATTGCTCTTAATCAATAGATGTTTATAATATATTAAAAAGCCTGTTTTCTATAAAACAGGCTTTTTTTATGACTATTTAACAAGCTTATGTTTAGCAAAAACTAAGTGATTTGTTTATTTTTGTTAATTAATATAAAACTAAGTAAAAACATGTCAAGTATAATCCGTTTACTTCCAGATCACGTAGCAAACCAAATCGCTGCAGGTGAAGTGGTACAACGACCGGCTTCGGTTGTAAAAGAATTACTTGAAAATGCTGTCGATGCTGGTGCAACGGTTATAAAATTGGTGATTAAAGATGCCGGTAAAACCTTGATTCAAGTGATCGATAATGGAAAAGGAATGAACGAAACCGATGCGCGTTTGTGTTTCGATCGTCATGCTACTTCAAAAATAGCTTTAGCGGAGGATTTATTTAATCTTCAAACCAAAGGTTTTCGTGGCGAAGCTTTAGCTTCAATAGCCGCAATTGCTCACGTAGAATTGAAAACTAAACAAGCAGATGCTGAATTAGGTACTCACGTGGTTATAGAAGGTAGCAAAGTAGTTTCTCAAGAAGTTGCAGTACTTCCTGATGGGACTTCATTTTTGGTAAAGAATTTATTTTATAATATACCAGCTCGAAGAAATTTCTTAAAATCAGATACGGTTGAATTTCGTCACGTTATAGATGAATTTGAACGTGTGGCTTTAGCACATAATAATATTCAATTTGTTTTGATTAATAACGGAAGTGAAATGTTTAATCTTCCAATTTCTAATTACCGTCAGCGAATTGTAAATGTTTTTGGAGGCAAGACTAATGAGAAGTTAGTTCCTGTTCAAGAATCAACAGAAATTATTGAAATTAATGGTTTTGTTGCCAAACCAGAATTTGCTAAAAAGAGTAGAGGTGAGCAATTTTTCTTTGTAAACGACCGTTTTATTAAAAGTGGATATTTACATCATGCTGTAACGTCTGCTTTTGAAGGTTTGTTGAAAGAAGGAACACATCCAAGTTATTTCTTGTATTTAACCTTGCCACCAAATAGTATTGATATTAATATTCATCCTACCAAAACAGAAATTAAGTTTGATGATGAACAAGCATTATATGCTATTTTACGAGCAACTATCAAACATAGTTTAGGGCAATTTCAGGTTGCGCCCGTTTTAGATTTTCAACGTGATGAAACGTTAGACACACCTTACGAATTAGAAAATACTAAATCTGTTGAACCTACAATTCAAGTAGATTCTGGTTTTAATCCGTTTTTGGATACTGATGTGAAATTAGGTTCTTATGAATATCAGAAAAACTCTCGTTCTTATGCAGATGTTTTTTCAAGTAAGTCGGCAACTGAAAATAAGAGTTCAAATTCAGGAAGTTTTTCTTCAAAAATGAATAACTCTACTTTTCCTTCCTACGAGAAAAAAAGTGAAATTGGTTCGTCATGGGAAACCTTATATGAAGGAATTAAGCCTGCAACAGAAGATATTTTATCTGCTCAGGGTCATACATTTGAATCTGAAGTTAAAAACGAAACTTTATTTGAATTAGATGATTCAGATCGTGCTTCAAAAAATCAATCGTATCAAATTCAAAAAAAATATATTGTTAGTCCTATAAAATCTGGGATGATTATTATTGATCAGCGTCGTGCGCATCAACGAATTTTGTACGAGCGTTATTTAGAAAGTTTGTCTTTGCAAAATAATTCAAGTCAGCAATTACTTTTTCCGTTAACTTTATACTATGCTACTTTTGAAATGGAGTTGCTTAAAAGTTTGGAAAATGACTTAATTCAAATGGGATTTTTGTTCGAAACTTTAGATAATGAAAAGGTTGTTATTTCTGGAATTCCAGTAACTATTTCAGAAAGCGAAGTTTCTATTGTTTTAGAAGATTTATTGAATGAATTGCAAAGCGAATTTCCTGATGAGAAAGATGTTTTGAAAGATAAAATTGCAAAATCTCTTTCACAAAGTTTAGCTGTAAAAACCGGAACGTATCTTACAGATAAAGAACAAGAAAATATTGTAAATTCGTTATTTGCTTGTAAAGAACCAAACGTTTCACCATTTTTAAAACCAACATTCATTACCATGCGTGTTGAAGATATTGATAAAAAATTTATGTTATGATGCCAATTACCAATGTTGTAAAACAACTTTTAATTATAAATGTAATCTTATTCGGAGCAAGTTTTTTTGTTCCGGTTTTAACAGATTATTTTGCTTTGTTTTATTTTGAAACACCAATGTTTCAAATTTGGCAACCACTAACACATATGTTTATGCATGCCTCAATCGGACATATTTTCTTTAATATGTTTGCTTTGTATTCATTTGGATCAACATTAGAACATATTTGGGGAGGAAAGAAATTTTTATTCTTTTATATTTCTTGTGGCTTGGGAGCTGCAGTTTTACACACTGCTGTGAATTACTATCAAGTAACTTCTGCTGTGGATGTTTTGGTTGCAAACGGATTCACTCAAGATTCTGTTTATCAGGTCTTAAATTCTGGAAGATTCATGTATAACCCAGAATGGGCTCATTTTCTATCTCAAAGTCAAATTGAACAAATGTTAGTTGGTTTTGGTTCTTACGCTGTTGGTGCTTCTGGTGCAATTTACGGTTTATTAGTTGCTTTTGCTTATTTGTTTCCGAATGCAGAATTGGCTTTAATGTTTATTCCAATTCCTATCAAGGCTAAATTTTTTGTACCGGTAATTTTATTAATCGATTTATATTCAGGTTTTTCAGGAAGTTCAATTTTCGGAACAAGTACTGGAGTTGCTCACTTTGCCCATTTAGGAGGTGCTTTAATGGGCTTTGTAATGGTTTTAATTTGGAAGAAAAATCAATTTAATAACATGCGTTGGGATAGATAGTTATGGATTTATTTCAGAATTTAAAGAAAAGTTATCAATCTGGAACTGTTGTTCAGCGATTATTGTATTGGAATATCGCTGTATCTATTCTATTGATAATCTTCAGAAGTTTCTATTCTCCGATTTATCTTTTTTTGATACAAAATACAAGCCTAAATTCTAATTTAGAAATCTTAATAACTAAGCCTTGGACATTATTAACTTATAGTTTTTTACATGCCGATTTTGTTCATCTGCTTTTTAACATGCTGATGTTGTATTTTATCGGTCAATTGTTTCAAACTTTTTTTAATAAATTTCAATTGCTTGCTGTTTATTTTTTCGGTGGAATTTTTGCAGGTATTTTTTATTTAATTTTAAGTTATATTTTAAATAACGAAACCAACTTTGTCGTTGGTGCTTCTGGCGCAATTATGGCCTTACTTTTTGCAATCACAACATATCGTCCGAATATGAATGTGCGTTTGCTCTTAATCGGAAATGTAAAAATTTGGTATATCGCTGCATTTTTTGTTTTCCTTGATCTAGTTCAAATTCCGGTAAGTAATGCAGGTGGCCATATTACGCATTTAGGTGGAGCGTTGTTTGGATTTATTTATATTCAATTTTTAAATTCAGGTTTTGATTTCGGAAAGTTTTTTGTTTGGTTAACTGAATTATTTTCTCCAAATAAAAAGAAATATACTAAATTTAAGAATGTTTATACGAACAAAAAAAAATCTGAAACTCATACAAAAAACACATCAAATTCTAAAGACGAAGTACAAATTAAAATTGATGTAATCCTTGATAAAATAAGTAAATCAGGATACGAAAGTTTATCGAAAGAAGAAAAAGAGTTTTTGTTTAAACAACGCTAATCGAATGAAAAACCTGTCTTGGTTTAATAAAATAATTTATCTGCTCAATGTTGTACTGGCTGTATGTACATTGATAGGCTATATTTTGCCATTTTTAGCTCCAAAATTATTTCCATTTTTAGCTGTTTTAACGCTGTTTTTACCTTCGTTATTAATATTAAATATCTTCTTTCTAATTTATTGGTTGGTACAGCTTAAACGGCAATTATGGCTCTCAGCTGTTATCTTTTTGTTAGGAATAACTTTTTTTACCAAGTTTTATAAATTTTCTGAAAATGTTTTGGCTAAAGAAGAAGAAGATTTTACGGTTTTAAGTTATAATGTACGCTTGTTTAATCTTTTCGACTGGTTACCTAACGAAAATGTTTCAGAAAATATAAAACGATTTGTAGAACAAAAAAATCCGGATATTATTTGTTTTCAAGAATATTCTAAATCTGCAAATTATGAATTTGACGATTACAAGTTCAGACATATCGTAATGCACGGTAATAAAATTAAATCTGGTCAAGCTATTTTTTCTAAATTCCGTATGATTAACGAAGGTGAAATTACCTTGCCAAATTCCGATAACAACGTTGTTTATGCTGATATTATCAAAGGAAAAGATACCATTCGTGTTTATAGTATTCATTTACAATCAATAAATATTAGTCCGAATATTAATGAAAAGCTTGATGAAAGTAAATCGAAATTAATTTTTAAACGAATTAGTAAAGCTTTTAAAGAGCAACAAGTGCAATCGGAGTTAATTCAGTCGCATATGAACGATTTTAAAGGCCATAAAATTATTTGTGGAGATATGAATAATTCTGCTTTTTCTTACGTTTACAACAACATTAAAGGCGAAATGCAAGATGCTTTTGTTGAGGCTGGAAAAGGATTAGGTAAAACCTATAATTATAAATATTATCCTGCTCGAATAGATTATATTTTAGTTGATACCATTTTTCAGGTTAAAGAATTTCAAACCTTTGATACGTTTAAAAATTCAGATCATTTTCCAATTTTTGCTCGAATAAAAATAAATAATAAAGAATAAAAAAAAACAAGCGATTAACTTAAAAGTTAATCGCTTGTTTTTTTAGATAATCTATTCCGTATCGTCCTTCGTTAAAAAGTAAATCCAGAATACTTAAGTTGTTTATAAAACCGTATTTTTCGTCGAATACTTGAGTGTAAGCTTCAAATTGATTGTTATCTTTTTTACCGTTAATCAAAGGTCTAAAATCTACTAAATCGGTTGCAATTTTATGGTATTCTTCTGTTTTTTTGTACGGAAGTTTAATTCCAAAAGAATCACAAACTAATTCATGAATTTCTAAATTCAAATCCATTAAAAAATCGTGTTTCTTTTCAAAAATACTTCTAAAATCATCTTCAAAATATTCAAAAAAAGGTGAAGTTCTGTAAGCAGATTCTAACGATTTAAAATGTTGTTTTCTCCAATTAAAATCGTACTCAATTTTTACATCCTTATATTTTTGATGGTCGTTTAAACTTTTCTTTACCGGAATATTAAGCATTTGTTTTCCGTTAGCACCATAAATAAAAGTTCGATTTCTATTGCTTTGTTTTTGAAAGTTATCATCGAATTCAAAAGTAATAGTTGAAGCCTGAATCATTGCTACAAAATGACTTATTGAAGGATAATAACTAGGATGTATTAAAATATCCATTTTATTTCTTAGTATTTAAAACTATCTTTTTTCTTTTTTCTGTATTTTATGAAAGAGTAAATTCCCCAAATACCCATTAAAATAGCAAAGTAAATAAAGAACGAATGAGGTGTTTCAGTTCCATGAACGGTTGTGAATAATCGATCCCAGCGAACTTTATCAAAGAATTTTCCCCACGGAATGTTCTGATCTAAACTCATCCATACGAAAACAGGTTTTCCTACAATATGATCTTGAGGTACAAATCCCCAATAACGACTATCTTCAGAATTATGACGGTTGTCTCCCATCATATAGTAATAATCTTGGTTGAAAGTGTATGAATTTGCTTCAGATCCATTGATGAAAATTTTACCGTTTTCAACTTTTAAATCATTATTTTCATAGTCTTTAATGATCATTTCGTAAAGCGGTAAATTCAATGTTGTTAATTCTACAGTTTCTCCTTTTGCTGGAATGTGAATTGGACCTAAATTATCACCAGTCCATCCTGGTCTGTTATGTGGGAAAATGCGAGTTCCTTCAAAAGGCAATTCATATTTCACAATTGAATCGAACACATTTAAAGCTCTTAGTTTTTCGACATCTTCGGCAATTAAATTGATAAAAATCTCTTTGTCCATTACCGGTTGTAATGGTATCTGATATTCTTGAATAATTTGTTGTGGTATATTATAGGATTTTACAATATATGATCCGTTTCCTTGGTCTTGAGCATCTACCAAATAAGGTTTAATTGCCTCAATTTGTCTTTGGTTAGTGAAAGATGTTAAATAAGAATAAGTAAGTTCGTTGTAACCTAATTTTGTGAAATAATTGTAATCAATTCCTTTATCTGCGTAAACAGTATATTTATATTGTACTTTGGCACGATCACCTAAATCTAAAACTTGGCCGTTAATATATACAATTCCATCTTTAATTTGTAAGTTATCGCCAGGTAAACCAACGGTTCTTTTTACGTAGTTTGACTTTTTATCAATTGGTTTATCAAAACGGTCTGGGCCAGTGTAACCAAAATAAGGTATAGTATCTGTTGGCCAGTTGAAAACCATGATATCGTTATGAGCAGGTTTTTCAAATCCAGGAAATCTAAAGTTCGGAATTTGAATTTCTTTTATGTAAGATTTTACATTTGCTAAAGGAATGGTGTCATGAACCATCGGAAAAGCAACTGCAGTTTTAGGCGTTCTTGCTCCGTAATTTACCTTACTCACAAATAGAAAATCGCCTACTAATAAGGTTTTTTCTAACGATGAAGTTGGAATTGTAAATGGTTGAATTACATAAGTATGAATAATTGTTGCAACTACCACAGCAAAAAGTACAGAACTTATTGTTTCACCAGCTTCTGTTGTTGGTTTTAAGCTACGATCTTTTATGTATTTTACGTCTTGAACGTAGTTAAATACAAAGATGTAAAAGCCAAAAGTTACAACGCCTAAAATAGTATCTAAAGTTGAATTTTTACCAAAGCTTCTTAACGTTTCTACCCAAATTACCGGAAACATAATTAAGTTAACAACAGGTATAAAAAGTAAAATAACCCACCAAGTTGGTCGGTTTATTATCTTCATTAAAACAATTGCATTATAAATTGGAATTGCAGCTTCAAGAGGTTTTCTACCTGCTTTGATATAAAGCTTCCATGTTCCTAAAAAGTGAATGACTTGTATGATTAAAAATACAATCAACAATTCTGTAAGTGCCATAAATTTTGTTTTTTGATAAACGAAAGTAAAAGTTTTTTTTGGTTTAACCTAAACTCAAAACATCTTTCATTGAATAAATTCCTTTTTTAGTAGATAACCATTCGGCAGCGATAACCGCACCTAAGGCAAAACCTTGTCTTGAAAAGGCTTCGTGTTTAATTTCGATTTCATCAACTTCAGAACGATAAAAAACACTGTGAGTTCCTGGAACATTTGCGATACGTTTAGCTTCGATTTGAATTTCGTTGGTTTCAGGGTTTTCTAAAGCCCAATTTTGGTATCTTGAATTTTCTATAATACCATTTGCTAATGAAATTGCTGTTCCAGAAGGCGCATCTAATTTTTGCGTATGGTGAATTTCTTCCATTGAAACGTTGTAATTATTTAGTTTTGACATAAGCTTTGCTAAATATTCATTCAACTCAAAAAAGATGTTTACTCCAATACTAAAGTTTGATCCGTAAATAAACGATCCGTTTTTTTGTTTGCATAAAGCAACCATTTCGTCATAGTTTTCAAGCCAACCAGTGGTTCCAGAAACTACTGGAATGTTGTTTTCAAAACAAGCAGTTATGTTTTCTACAGCAGTTGTAGGTAAGCTAAAATCTATTGCAACATCGGCATTTTTTAAACCATCAAAATTATTTTGACTTGTTTTTTTTAGAACGATTTCATGTCCACGAGAAATAGCAATTTTTTCAATTTCTTTTCCCATTTTCCCGTACCCCAATAATGCTATTTTCATGAATTAAAATTTATAAGTTAATTGTGCTCCAAATTGATAGGTTCCGTTAAATTCGTTATACTGAAAAGATGGACGTAAGGTTAAATCATCATCTACATTAAATTGTTGAAGATGCGCATCAACATTGGCATCAACAATATTTAACGCATAAATTGCAATGGTAATTACTAAAGATAAGTCACGATTTTTTTGATAATAACGTTGCGCTCTAATTAGGCGGTCGTTATCCAAACGTCCAAATTTAGGATCGTTTGCGTTGTAATTTCCTTGTAATCTTCTTTTGTATTCATTTCTATAATCATTATATTTTTTTTGATTATCGATATAAAAATACAAACCTGTTCCAATTCCACCGTAAACGATTGGAAGCTTCCAATAACTTTTGTTGTAAATTTGACCCAAACCAGGTACGACAGCAGAATAAAATGCTGCTTTAGAGGGAGATAAAGGATCAATAGCTTGTTTAGCTAAAGTATTTGTTGTTAGTTTTAAACTATCTGCGGTTTGAGCAGAACAAATGCCATAACTAAATAAGCTAATGAATATGGTACAAAATATTTTATACACTATTTTTCTAATAATTTAAGGATACGATCTAAATCTTCAGCAGAGTGGAATGGAACGCTAATTTTTCCTTTTCCGTTCGCAGCAATTTTTACATCAACTTTAGCTCCAAAGAAATCTGTAAAAACTTTCTTTTGATTTTCAGAAATAGTGTAAGAAAATTTCTTCTTAGGTGCTTCTTTATCTGAATTTTCTGTAACTCCTTCTTGATATGCTTTAACTAAAGCTTCGGTTTCACGAACAGATAAATTTTCTATAATAATTTTGTGATAAATATCGGTTTGTGCGTCGTGATCTTCAATGTTAATTAAGGCTCTACCGTGACCCATAGAAATAAATCCGTCACGAATTCCTGTTTGAATAATCGGATCTAATCTTAATAAACGTAGATAGTTGGTAATGGTTGAACGTTTTTTTCCTACACGCTCACTCATTTGTTCTTGTGTTAATTGAATTTCGTCAATTAAGCGTTGGTATGATAAAGCAACCTCAATAGGATCTAAGTCATGACGTTGAATGTTTTCAACTAAAGCCATAACTAACGATTCATTGTCGTTTGCTAAACGAATATATGCAGGAATTGTTGTTAAACCTGCGATTTTAGAAGCACGTAAACGACGTTCTCCTGAAATTAATTGGTATTTATTAAAATCAATTTTACGAACTGTAATGGGTTGAATAACTCCAAGTTCTCTAATCGAAATTGCAAGTTCTTTTAAAGTTTCTTCATTGAAATTTGTTCTTGGCTGAAATGGATTGATTTCAATTGCTTCAAGATCTAATTCAATAATATTTCCAACAACTTTATCTGCGTTTGTGTCTTCTACAGATTTAATATCATTTTCAGGATCTTTCAATAAAGCAGAAAGTCCTCTTCCTAAAGCTTGTTTTTTTAATGCTTTGGCCATATTTATTAGTTGCTGTTTTTGTTAATGATTTCTTGTGCTAAATTCAAATAGTTTGTTGCTCCTTTGCTTGTAGCATCGTAATTAATGATACTTTCTCCGAAAGAAGGCGCTTCACTTAATTTTACGTTTCGTTGAATTACAGTTTCAAAAACCATATCGTTAAAGTGTTTTTGAACTTCTTCAACTACTTGGTTAGATAAACGTAAACGTGAATCGTACATGGTTAACAGTAATCCTTCGATATCTAATTCAGGGTTGTGAATTTTTTGAACACTTTTTATAGTATTTAAAAGCTTTCCTAAACCTTCAAGGGCAAAATATTCGCACTGAATTGGAATTACAACAGAATCTGCAGCTGTTAACGCATTTAAAGTCAATAAACCAAGTGATGGTGCACAATCAATAATAATATAATCGTATTGTTCTTTTACTTCGGCTAATGCTTGTTTAAGCATGTATTCTCTATTTTCTTTATCTACTAATTCAATTTCAATCGCAACTAAGTCGATATGAGCAGGAATTAGGTGAACATTTGGTGCAGTACACTCAAGCATTGCTTCTTCGGGTGTAACTGAATGTTCTAAAATCTGATACGTACCATATTCAACTGCTTCAACATCGATACCTAAGCCAGATGTAGCATTGGCCTGAGGATCGGCATCAATTAATAATACCTTTTTTTCTAAAGCACCTAACGATGCAGCTAAGTTAACAGAAGTAGTAGTTTTACCAACTCCACCTTTTTGATTGGCAACAGCTATGATTTTACCCATTTGTATCTATAAAATTTAGAATTGTAAAAATACGATATTTTATCAGTTTTGGAAATCTAAATTATTAACAATTTGCTAAATGTTGAATTTTGAACATTTTACAAATTCTATTAAGTTCTATTGTTTTGAGAATCAAGTACAGCAAAATGCTTTCTATTGATTCTTTTTTTGTTTAATCATGGCTTCAAGTAAATCCCACATTTCAGCAGGGATTTTTTCAAGCATATTGAATTCTCCCGCGCCTTGTAACCATTCACCACCGTCAATGGTAATGACTTCTCCGTTTATATAAGCCGAAAAATCGGATACTAAATAGGCTGCTAAATTGGCTAATTCTTGATGATCTCCAACTCTTCTTAAAGGCACTTTTTTGGTGATATCGAACTTATCTTTTAAATCGCCAGGAAGTAAACGATCCCAAGCTCCAGCAGTTGGAAACGGTCCAGGTGCAATGGCGTTCATACGAATTCCGTATTTTGCCCATTCCACAGCTAAACTTCGTGTCATAGCTAAAACCCCTGCTTTTGCAGTTGCAGACGGAACTACATATCCAGATCCGGTCCATGCGTAAGTAGTAACTATGTTTAAAACGTTTTTATTGGTTTGTTTGGTTTCAATCCAATGTTTACCTAATGCTAAGGTGCAGTTTTTACTTCCTTTTAAAACAATATCAATAATGGTGTCAAATGCGTTTGCAGATAATCTTTCGGTCGGTGAAATGAAATTACCTGCTGCGTTATTTACTAAAATATCAACCTTTCCAAAAGCATCAATAACACTTTGTATCATGTTTTCAACTTGATCGTAATGTCTTACATCACAAGAAATAGCTAAACAAGTACCGCCTGTTTTTTCTTCAAGTTCTTTTGCGGTTGTTGTAAGTTTCTCTATATTTCTTGAAGTTATAGCAACTTTTGCACCTAATTCCATAAAGTAAGTGGTCATAGATTTTCCTAAACCACTTCCGCCTCCAGTAACAATAATTACTTTATCGGCTAATGAGTTATCACGTAACATTTTTGCAGAAAAATTCATGTTCTATTTTTTTGATTGTTTAGTAAATATACTTAAAAATAAAGTAGAAATTTTAAAATGCTTCTTCTTGATCTGTTTGTTCATTTAAGGTTTCTAAAAGCTCAATTTCAAAAAGTTTTAAAGCTGCCTGTACATTTCCATTTTCAGAAGCTTCAATTAACAATTGTTTTGCTTTTTCTGTTTCTCCTAAACTAAAATAATAGGTACCTAATAGTAAGTAGCCACGATTGTCATTTAAAGCTATTATTTTGTTTGCTATTGTCTCTAATTCCGAATTTTGAGTTACTTCTTTTGTTTCAAATATTGATTCTAAGCCTCCATTTGAAGTGATGAATGTCATCCCAAATAACGCTCCGCAGGCGGTTGTTAATCCTTTATTACAAAGATCTTGTAGTTTAGTTGTATAATTTTCAGAATCTTCAAAAACATTCCAGGAAGCTTCATCTGTTCCTTCATTAAAATTAAGAGTGTAATATTGATAAAGTAATTCTGGATCTATGATATAAGATTCGAAGTCAATTTCTAAATCAGTATTTTTTGGAGGATTTGTTTGTTTGTAAATTTGTTTATCTACCCAATTTGAAATTCCTTTAATTTTGTTTTTTTCTATTTTAAAGATAAATACGCTTTTGTCAGGGAAAATATAAAGAAGATTATTTTTTATAAAATATTCTGCAGGATAGGAATCATTAATTATCGCGTGTCCTTTTCCGTTAAAATGAAAACTGGAATATAATTCATCTTTTTTAGAATTTTTGAAATATCCATTAATTTCATTTGTGGCGGTTTGGGCAAATGAAGTTAAAGAAATGAAGTGAATTAAAGCTATTGCTAATTTCATAAATTAATAATTAGTAGGTTGGTTAATTTTAATGTTTAAATAAAGATACAGATTTATTTACTTTGAAGTGTTTTATATAAAAAAAACCTCGATGGAAAATCGAGGTTTTTAATATTTTGAAAACGTATTATTTACTTAAATACATTTTTCTTCTTGAATATAATTCGTAGAAAGCATCATCTTTTAAACTATCGATGAATAAAATGCTTTCTCCTGTAGATTTCATTTCTGGTCCTAAGGCTTTGTTTACTTTAGGGAACTTGTTGAAAGAGAATACAGGTTGTTTGATCGCATATCCTTTTAATTGTGGATTGAAAGTAAAGTCAGTAACTTTTGCTCCTAACATCACTTTTGTTGCATAATTCACATAAGGTTCTCCGTACGCTTTCGCAATGAAAGGAACGGTACGAGAAGCACGAGGGTTTGCTTCGATAATGTAAACAGTATCGTCTTTGATTGCAAACTGAATATTGATTAAACCTTTAGTTTTTAATGCAATTGCAATTTTCTTCGTGTGATCTTTGATTTGTTGGATTACGAATTCACCTAAATTAAACGGAGGTAAAGTTGCATTCGAATCTCCAGAGTGAACTCCACAAGGTTCGATATGTTCCATGATTCCGATGATGTAAACGTTTTCTCCGTCACAGATTGCATCAGCTTCTGCTTCGATAGCCCCCGCTAAATAGTGATCTAACAGTAATTTGTTTCCAGGGATTGTTTTTAATAAATCAATCACGTGTTCTTCTAATTCTTTTTTGTTGATCACGATTTTCATTCCTTGTCCTCCAAGTACGTAAGATGGGCGAACTAATAGTGGGAAATCTAATTTATCGGCTAATTTTGAAGCTTCTTCTGCAGTTGTAGCAACTCCAAATCTTGGGAACGGAATATTTAATTCTGTTAGTAATTCAGAGAAGCGTCCACGGTCTTCTGCTAAATCTAAAGCTTCGAAACTTGTACCGATAATTTTAATTCCAAATTTATCTAATTTTTCAGCTAATTTTAATGCAGTTTGACCACCTAATTGTACAATTACACCTTCAGGTTTTTCATGTTGAATGATGTCGTAAATATGTTCCCAATATACAGGTTCGAAATATAATTTATCTGCCGTATCAAAATCAGTAGAAACAGTTTCCGGGTTACAGTTAATCATAATGGTTTCGTATCCCATTTCAGAAGCGGCCATAACTCCGTGAACACAAGAATAATCAAACTCAATTCCTTGTCCAATTCGGTTTGGTCCTGATCCTAATACGATAATTTTCTTTTTATCTGAAACTTGACTTTCATTAGATACATAAACAGTACCATCTGGTTTTTCAATTTCAGCTTCAAAAGTAGAGTAGTAGTAAGGTGTTTGTGCAATAAATTCTGCTGCACAAGTATCTACTAATTTGTAAACACGGTTAATGTTGAAATTATCTCTTAAAGTATGAACTTCGCTTTCTAAACAGTTAAGCATGTGAGCAATCTGACGATCTGCAAATCCTTTTTGTTTAGCTTCTAATAATAAGTCTTTAGGTAAAGTATCTAATTTGTATTTACGAACTTCTTGTTCTAAAGCATACATTTCTTCGTATTGCTTTAGGTACCACATGTCAATTTTTGTAATTTCATGAATGGTGCTTAACGGAATTCCTAAAGCAATTGCATCATAAATTACGAAAACACGATCCCAAGAAGCGAATTCTAATTTTTCTAAAATTTGATCGTAATCAGTTAATCCTTTACCGTCTGCTCCTAAGCCGTTACGTTTGATTTCTAATGATTGTGTTGCTTTTTGTAATGCTTCTTGGAAAGAGCGTCCAATACCCATTACTTCACCAACAGATTTCATTTGTAATCCTAAAGTACGATCTGCACCTTCGAATTTATCGAAATTCCAACGAGGTATTTTAACGATTACATAATCTAACGTTGGCTCGAATAAAGCTGAAGTAGATTTTGTAATTTGATTTTGTAATTCATCTAATGTGTAACCTAATGCTAATTTTGTAGCAATTTTAGCAATCGGATATCCAGTAGCTTTTGATGCTAATGCAGATGAACGAGAAACACGAGGGTTGATTTCAATTGCAACGATATCTTCGTTTTCATCTGGAGATAACGCAAATTGTACGTTACATCCACCAGCGAAGTTTCCGATACTACGCATCATTTTAATTGCCATGTCACGCATTCTTTGGAAAGTTCTATCAGAAAGAGTCATAGCAGGAGCAACTGTAATAGAATCACCAGTATGGATTCCCATTGCGTCCATGTTTTCAATTGTACAAATAATAACTACGTTGTCGTTTTTATCACGAAGTAGTTCTAATTCATACTCTTTCCATCCTAATAAAGCTTTGTCAATTAAAACTTCGTGAATTGGAGAAGCTTCTAATCCGCGAGTAAGAAGTGTATCGAAATCTTCTTCTTTGTGAACAAAAGCAGCACCTGTTCCTCCTAAAGTAAATGAAGGACGAATTACTAATGGGAAACCAAATTCCTGAGCAATTTCTTTTCCTTCTAAGAAAGAAGTTGCAGTTTTTGCTGGAGCAAATG
>NZ_CANRNX010000040.1 GCF_947632075.1 uncultured Flavobacterium sp. | reverse complement strand
CTTTTTGAATTCTGCTGAATAATGAAGTTGGTGTTTCTAAAATAAAGGTTGAATTGAAATTTTTATCTGAATAAAACGATGAGATTATGTGTCGAAAACGGAATGACAATTTAATATTATAGTAAATGATTAATTCTGAAATGAAATTAGAATGACAAACTATTTTTATTTTCAACACACATGTATATTAAGTCAAAGTATGAGATTCTGAAACAAGTTCAGAATGACAAAATAATATTATTTAAAAAATCGCGTGATGCGTTAGGGATTGGAGCGATATCCTTTTTATGTTGCCTTCGACTCCGCTCGGGCAACTTAAAAAGATTTAGCGGAAAGCCTGACCGAGCATTTCCGCTAAATGTTATTTTAATCTATACAAAATGAGCGAGGGAACGCCCGAAAATTATCCGTAAATTTCGTTCAACAACTTAGCCAAACGCAATCCTCCTTTTAATAATTGAGATTCGATATTTTGCTTATTTAAGTAATGATAATTATAACCCAATTTGTCATTAACTTGAACCTCACTATAAATATTATTTGAAAGTTGATAAGTTTCAAAAATCCAATCGATATAATTATTTTCTGAAAGCTTGGCATTTTCATTTTCTGAAAGAATATCTAAAACATCACAATATTCTGTATAACTATATTTTTCATAATCAACCAAACTCGAATCCCATACCGAATGAATATTAGTTTTTCTACCAAACCATTCTACAGTAATTTTATTTCCGCCTAAATCTTCAGCACGTCCAACATGCATCGGTTGATGAGAATCACCAATTATATGAATCAAGAAAGCAAGTTTTTGTTGTTTCTCTAAATCTGACAAATCTTTGTCATTTTTTAATTCATCTACAAGAATCAAAGCTCGTTTATACATATTATCATCTGAAGTTTCTTGCATCGCAACTAAAAAATCATCATATTTTAAATCTCCAGGAATATTTACATAATGCCAAGATGAAGCATAATCAAAAGCATTGTCTGATTTTATAAAATCTGGCCAATTAGCCCAATAAGCTAATTTTTGGTTGCCGTATATTTTTTTAATATTTTCTTTAGCTTCATCTGTTAAATGACGCTCAGCAATTTCAGCAATAATACGATGTCCGTTTGTACCCCAAGCGAAACTAAATTGCGTGATAAGCAATAAACAAATTACTGCCAGTGATTTTTTTAATGTTTTCATTATGTAAAAGTTTGTGCAAAATTAAAGAGTAAATTAACACCAAAAAAAAATTGATAGTTAATTTAATCAAAAAACGAAATCTTAAAAAAGATTCCGTTTAAATTATAGAAAAAGCGCTTTTAACTCAGTCGCCTCAGAAGGACTTAATTTTCCAGCTAAAACCAAACTAAGTTGCTTTCTTCTTAAAGCAGCATCATATCTGGATTTTTCAACTTCAGTTTCTGGAATAATTGCAGGAACTTCAACCGGTCTTCCTGTTTCATCTACAGCAACAAAAGTATAAATTGCTTCATTAGCCTTAATTCTTTCACCCGATTCACGATCCTCAATCCATACATCAATGAAAATTTCTAAGGAAGTTCTAAAAGTACGTGAAACTTTCGCTTCAATAGTCACAACACTTCCCAAAGGAATAGATTTATTAAATGCAACATTGTTAACCGAAGCTGTCACACAAATCCTACGTGAATGACGTCTTGCAGCTATACTCGCAGCACGATCCATTCGAGCCAAAAGTTCGCCACCAAATAAATTATTCAAAGGGTTTGTTTCACCTGGCAATACAATATCTGTAATTGTAGTTACAGATTCAGAAGGAGTTTTCGCTTGCATGATTTAATTAGTTTTGACAAAGATATAAATCTATCGCATAAAAAAAGAGCTTTTATAAAGCTCTTTAATATTATTCCTCAACGTAAACCCAAGCGTCTTTGTTGACCTTTTTATGAAACGTATTTAGTTTGTTTTGTGCTTGCTCGCGAGTTTCAAAACTCATATAAACCACCGGACGCATTCCGTATTTTGATTTTCCTAAATATTTTGCTTCCGAATATCCGTTTTCTTTTAACTGATCAACCAATAATTGAGCCTTGTTTTCTGTTCTGAAAGATCCAGCTACGATATGGAATTTTTTTTCAATTATAGGCTCAACAATTTCTTGTTCGATAATCTTAGGTGTTTCAATAAAAAAAGTTGCTTGTTGAATTTTGTTCTGAACTTCAATCTCAACTTGCTTTTCAATTTCAGATTTTTTCAACAAAACATCTTGATTGTATTGATAAGCTGAAATTGACCCCCACAAACTTAATCCAACAACAAAAACAGCAGCATATTTTAAATAAGATCTACCTGTTTTAGATTTTTGAATAGGAATTACAATCGGTTCTTTTTCTGTAATTTGTTTAGATTTTTCTTCTTGTCTTTCAATATTTGAAACCAAAATTGAACTTAATCCAAAAGAAGAAGTTAAGTAATTGGTAGAACCAATAGGTTCGAAAATAATTTTTCGATCTTGATTTAATTGTAGTTCACCAATATTTTTTAAATACAAAGTAGTATTGCTTTCTAATGTTTCATTCCATTTAGAAATACTTTCTTTAATAATAACCAAAACTTCATTATACGATAGACTTTCTTCTAAAGCAATATGATTAGCTAATAAGCCATCGTTATTTTTTAATTGCGAATTAAATGAAATCATTTTCTTTGGCGGAGAAAACGTTCCGGTTAATTCATTAAAACGAGCTGAAGAAGTTTCAGTTAAAAAAGCGCCGAAACCAGGTACAATAACGCATTGGTAACGATACAATAAAGCCGATATGTATTTTTCTATCATCATAGTTACAAAAATATAGAAACAATATGGGAAACAAAAAATTATTCACAAATGTTATCAACAATTTCTGCTAGTTTTTAAACCATTGTTGATAAGTGTTTTAGATATTTTAAACTTACGTAAAAAAAACGTACATTTAAAATAAAATATTGATTTTAAACACTTTATTTATGAATTCTCTGTCTGATGATTTTTTGAAATACTGCTTAGCTTTGATGAATATTGAGGGTGTTGGATCTATTATTGCCCGAAAAATAGTTCAGAAACATGAAAATCTGTCTGAATTATTTCTAAGTAAATCTTCTGGTGAATTTCATTGTGAAGGTGTTCCGAAAGTGGTATTTGATCGCATTAGAAACTTCACGGATTTCGATTTAATCGAAAAAGAAATTCGTTTCATAAATGATAATAATATACATGTTACTACCTTTTTTGATGAACAATATCCATCTAATTTAAAAGAATGTTACGATGCTCCTTTTTTATTGTTTTCAAAAGGAACTGTAGATTTCACTAATGATAGAATAATTAGTTTGGTTGGTACAAGAAATGTTACTTCTTACGGAATAGGTTTTATTAAAGAATTAATGCAAGAAATCGCAACTTATAATCCTATTATTGTTAGTGGTTATGCTTACGGAGTTGACATTCAGGCTCATTTAGCAGCTATTGAAAATGATTTAGAAACCTTTGCGGTTTTAGGTCATGGATTAGACCAAACCTATCCGAAAATTCACAAAAAATACAACAATCTCATTTTAGAACATGGTGGTTTTATTTCTGAATTCGCTACTTACGATGTATTTAAAAAAGAGAATTTTATTAAAAGAAATCGTATTGTAGCCGGACTGTCTAAAGCAACATTGGTTATTGAAAGTGCTATTAAAGGAGGTTCGCTTTCTACTGCAAAATTTGCAAATGATTACAATAGAGATGTTTTTGCCTTGCCAGGTAGAAATTCTGATTTATATAGTGCCGGATGTAATTTTTTAATAAAAACCAATCAAGCTAATTTACTAACATCTGTTGATGATTTGGTTTATTATTTGAATTGGGATATTGAAAAAAAAGAAATGCAAAATATGAAATCTTTTCTGTTGCCCGATGATTTAACTAAAGAAGAGTTACTTGTTGTGAATTTCTTGAAAGATAATGGCGCAGAGATTTTAGATGTGATTGCGCTTCAAACAGTAATTCCGGTTTATAAGTTAAGTGCAATTCTATTGAATTTAGAATTACGAAATTTAATTAATCCGTTACCTGGAAAACTTTTCGAATTAAAAAAATAAAGTCGGACTTTAAAGCCCGACTTTTATTTTTAGTATCCCATTTTTTCTCTAACTCTACTTAAAGTTGCGTTAGCTACAATTGCTGCTTTATCTGCACCAATTTTCAATAAACGTTCTACTTCTTCGATATTATTAATGTAATACGTGTATTTTTCACGAATGTCTTTGAAGTAATCGCAAATCAATTCGAATAAAGCTTGTTTTGCATGACCGTATCCGTAATTTCCACCTAAATAATTAGCTCTCATGATTTCTAATTGTTCAGGTGTTGCAATTAATTTATATAAAGTAAATACATTACAAGTGTCTGGATTTTTAGGCTCTTCAAGTGGAGTAGCATCTGTAACAATTCCCATAATTTGTTTTCTTAAAGCTTTATCGTCTAAGAAAATATTAATGAAATTATTTGCAGATTTACTCATTTTGTTACCATCTGTCCCTGGAATAATCATCACATTCTCTTCGATTTTAGCATCAGGTAAAACAAAAGTTTCTCCCATTTGGTGATTGAAACGTGAAGCTACATCTCGAGTGATTTCTAAATGTTGCAATTGGTCTTTCCCAACAGGAACAATTTCAGCATCATACAATAAAATATCTGCCGCCATTAACATCGGATAAGTGAATAATCCGGCGTTAACATCTGCTAAACGATCTGCTTTATCTTTGAAAGAATGCGCTAATGTTAAACGTTGAAACGGAAAAAAACAGCTCAAATACCAAGAAAGTTCTGTTGTTTGTGGTACATCAGATTGTTTGTAGAAGGTTACATGATTAATGTCTAACCCACAAGCAAGCCAAGCTGCTGCAACACTTAATGTATTTTCTTTTAATGTTTTCGCGTCTTTGATTTGTGTTGCCGAGTGTAAATCGGCAATAAAAAGAAACGAGTCATTTTCAGGTAAATTAGCCATTTTTACTGCTGGTAAAATAGCGCCTAAAAGATTTCCTAAGTGTGGCGTTCCAGTACTTTGAACTCCAGTTAAAATTTTTGCCATTTTTAATTATTTCATTTTATAATACAAATTTACTTTTTTTATTGTAGTTGTAGCTTTTGCGGTGGATATTTATTTTAAATTCTTATTTTAGTCAAATCAAAATCAACCCAAACTATGAATATTTTAAAAAACATCTTCTGGTTTTTCTGGAGGCTATGGTTTTATCTTTTAATATTAATTGTGATATTAATATTATCACCATTTTTAATAATAACGTTATCAAATGAACGTTGGTACAAATACTTTTTTGTATTTGCTAGAATTTGGGCAATTGTTATTTTTTACGGAATTGGTTTTAGAAAAGTGGTGAAATCAGCTCAAGTGTTTGATAAAAATCAAAGTTATATGTTAGTAGCTAATCATACTTCAATGATGGATATTATGTTGATGTTGATTATGGTTAAGAAAAATCCGTTTGTTTTTGTTGGGAAAAAAGAATTAGCTAAAATGCCAATTTTTGGATATTTCTATAAGAAAGCTTGTATTTTGGTAGACAGGTCAAGTGTAAAAAGTAGGCATGAAACTATAGTTCGTGCTCAAGAAAAATTAAACCAAGGTTTGAGTATTTGTATTTTTCCTGAAGGCGGAGTTCCAGATGATGAATCTGTAGTTTTAGATTCTTTTAAAGATGGTGCTTTTAGATTGGCAATCGAATTTCAAATTCCAATTGTTCCAATGACTTTTGTGAGATTAAAAGAGTTTTTTCCGTTTCGTTTTTTTGCGGGAAAGCCAGGAGTGGTTCCTGTTTATATTCATGAATTTATTCAAACAAAAGGATTAACCCAAGAAGATAAAACTAAATTAAAAGAGCAAGTGCGAAATATAATTATTGAACCTTTATTAGATTAATTAATTTGTTATTTAAATTAATATTTTGAAATTTGATTTTTTAACCTAACGAAATTATTAATTCTACAATATTTTAAAAATACTAATCTCCTTCTTTTCTTAAAGCTTTTGTTAGAATAAATTGCATTTAAAATGAAAACACATTTTATTTAAAAAAATATATAAATAATTTAATTTATTAGTCCAAAAAAAATCTCAGCCTAGTAATTTACAATTTAAGCACTACATAATTAAAAAATTAAAGTTTCACCTCTAAATATTCATATAAAAAAACAGTTTCTTCATCGTCATCTATAGCTGTCATTTTAACAGGAAAAGCCGCTTCATTATATTCATAATATAATTCTTCATGCATATCAGTATCAATAAACTTTATTGGATTATTCACTTTAAAATACTTAGCTGACTTATGAATAATTGCAAGTGGTAGCTCATTAGGCCTTACGTCGCTATAAATCCCTCTTTTATCATCATAAAAAACCTGAACATTGTTTAATTGATTTTGAAATTTAATCATATTACCTCTTTCATCATACTCAGTGTAGATTCCAAAACCAGACAACATTCTCCCAGTTGTTGGATCTACCTTATAGAAATCGGTTTTTTGACTTTCATAACCATGATTATCAACATACTGTATAATAACTTTTATTTCACCAACCACTTCGCGATAAAAAGTATACTGCTCTGTATAACTATACCCTCCTAATTCTTCAGAAGATATATAGTTAACTAATAATGATTTTACAACATTATTCTCATATTGTGCTTCAGCCGTTTTACTAAATGAATTATTATTACCTGTTTGATAAATACCTGATAACCTATTTCGGTCGTCATAAGCATAGGTTTCTACAAAAGTTGGAGAAGAATATTTTACTGGTAGATATAAACGTTCTTTTTCCTTAGGCTCATCATTATTATCACAACATGAAACAAAGAATAAAAAAGAAAATAGCAAAAATAAATATTTTTTCATAACAATAATACTTTATTTTAAATTAAACTACATAAGAATACTTAAAAAAAGTTAATTTATTAAAAAAAACTTAATTAAATAACACAAACTGAGTAAAAAAACTCAAAACAAAATCAACCTTTAAATTAACCTTCCTCTCCATTTTGACGAAATTATTAATGCTATTTATTTTCAAAAAATATAACATCTAGTCTATAATTATAAAATTTAATTAAGTCGGATTTTGATTTTTTTTTAAAAATCAAATCAGAAACACATTACTACTGAATATATTTTCAAATAATACAATAAAAAAAACATCCTTTAAAAAGATGTTTTTTTTATTAATCTATTTTTTAATATAACTTACTACAGCTGTATTACTATCTTCAGAAGAAACTGATTTTATCTTTACAGGATAATTAGCAGTATTATATTCATAAATCATTTCTGAAATACCACTATCGTTATATCGAGTATTTTCGTATGAACTTTTTATCACATTATTTAAATAAAATGTATGTAACCCTTCTTGAAGTAAATAAATAGCCCATTGTGGTGTTTTTACATTCTTTAAAATACCATTTTTGTTATCATACTCAAAAGTTTCATTAGAATACTCTTCTTCTAATTTTACTAAATTTCCATTCACATCATAAGTTACAATTTTTCCGTTTCCCGATTGTAATTTACCTTCAGCATCTAGTGTTAATATAGAAGTATAAATAAATTCTCCCCCTGAATTTGAAATTGTATTTTTAGTTATATTTACCTCATTATTTTGTTGATAAATTTTTTTTATATTATATTTTCATTCAAATTATATAGAAGCTAATCGTGATATAACATTAAGTAATCAATAAAAAAACCATCAACCAAAACACTCCCATCTGATTCTGTAGTTTTTTGTATAAAACCAACAGGAAAACCATGATTGTTATAAGTAAATTCTCGTTGTACTAAAATCTCAGTATTCATTTCAACAGGATACCCCTTAACTTCAATAGGATTATTAACCCTATAAAAATTACCAACTTGCATCACATAATACAATGCCCATTGCGGGGTTTCTACATTAACAAAAGCTCCTTTCATATTATCATACGAAACTTCAGTAACATTTCCATTATTTATCACTTTTATCATGTTACCTCTTTCATCATAGAAAGCCTCTATTCCATCAGCTTTTAACAAGTTCCCATTCTGATCAACATAAAGCGTATTAGTTGTAACATTTTCAAATCCAGAACTATCCAAAAAGATTTTTTCAACCAAAACTTTATCTTGAACATATTCAAAATTAAACCTCTCTGTGTAATTATAACCTCCTGCAACAACTACAGAAAATATACCGCATCAGCAGCAACTAATTTACCTCCTGAATAAATAAAAGTAAACAATCGTGCATAATTCCCATTATCACCTACATCTCCTAACTGAACAATTCTAGCTTGACTATCAAAAGTCAAAGTTAAAATCTGATTATCTCTTGAGAGAATTGTAGGCAAAAACATAGCATCTTCATCTAACCTCCGATCATCATCCGAATGATTACATGCAAAAAACACTAGTGTAAGCAGAATCAAAGTAAATTTATTTTTCATAATTTCATGTTTTTATTTATAAAAATACAAAATATAAACCACTGATTAACAAATACCATCAATAAAAAAAGCCATCGAAACACTCGATAGCTTTTTTATTTTAATGCGCAGCTAACCAATCGTTGCCTACACCTATTTCAACTTCTAACGGAACCACCAATTTAAAGGCGTTTTCCATTTCTTGTTTTATCATTGGTTTGATTGCTTCTAACTCATCTTTAGGAACATCAAACACCAACTCATCATGCACTTGAAGCAACATTTTTGATTTCCAATTTTCAGATTTCAAACGTTTATAAATATTTATCATAGCAATTTTGATAATATCTGCAGCAGAACCTTGAATTGGTGCATTAACCGCATTACGCTCAGCTCCACTACGAACCATTGCATTACTAGAATGAATATCTTTTAAATAACGACGACGACCTGAAACCGTTTGTACATATCCATACTCACGAGCGAATTCAATTTGATCTTGAATGTAACTTTTCAATTTTGGATAGGTTGCATAATACGCATCAATTAACTCTTTACTTTCAGAACGGGTTAAGTTTGTTTGCTGACTTAATCCAAAAGCAGAAACTCCGTATATAATTCCAAAGTTCACCGTTTTTGCGTGGCTACGTTGTTCACGAGTAACCTCATTTAACGCAACATTGAAAACTTTTGCAGCGGTTGATTTATGAATATCTTCGTTACGTTGAAAAGATTCAATCATATTTGGCTCACCACTTAATGCAGCAATAATACGCAATTCAATTTGAGAATAATCGGCAGAAACCAACACATGATTTTCATCACGAGCAATAAAAGCCTTACGTACTTTTTGTCCACGTTCGGTACGAACCGGAATATTCTGTAAGTTTGGATTATTAGAACTCAAACGACCAGTAGCTGCAACCGCTTGCATATATTCTGTATGTACACGATTTGTTTTAGCATCTACTTGTAAAGGCAACGCATCTACATACGTGTTTTGCAACTTCACAATTTGGCGCCATTCTAAAATATCTTTTACAATTTGATGTTCGTTTGCTAAATCACTTAGAATTTCTTCACCCGTTGCGTATTGTCCCGTTTTGGTTTTCTTAGGTTTTGCACCTCCGATTTTTAATTTTTCAAATAGAATATCACCCAACTGTTTTGGAGAAGCTAAATTAAAAGTTTCGCCTGCAGTTTCGTAAATTCTATTTTCTAAAGTTTTAGCTTCAACCGAAAGCTCTTCAGATAATTGTTTTAAGAAAGGAATATCTAATCGAATTCCTTCAGCTTCCATATCAGCAAGAACAGAAATCAATGGGACTTCAATATTCTCAAACAATTCTTTAGTTAACGATTGTTCTAAACGAGGTTCAAAAATTTGTTTTAACTGATACGTAATATCTGCATCTTCACCAGCGTATTCTTTAATATCTTCCAAGGCAACATCGCGCATTGTTTTTTGACCTTTTCCTTTTTTACCAATTAAATCTTCAATTGGTTTTGGACTATATTTTAAATACGTTTCTGCCAAAATATCCATGTTATGACGCATATCTGGATTAATCAAATAATGCGCAATCATGGTATCAAAAATAAATCCTTTAACATCAACATTGTATTTCTTTAAAACTTTGATGTCGTATTTTAAATTTTGACCAACTTTTACAATTTGTTCGTTTTCAAAAAACGGACGTAAAATTTCAATTAATTCTTGAGCTTCTTCTCTACTTTCTGGAAACGGAATGTAATAAGCACTTCCTTTTTCATACGAAAATGCAATCCCAACCAACTCCGCATTATTAGCATCTAAACCAGTAGTTTCGGTATCAAAACAAACCTCTTTTTGCTCTAATAATGTTTTAACGAAAAGTTTTGTAGGAAAAGCTCCTTCAACATATTGATAAAAATGAGAAGTATTTGCTAAATTCGAATAATAACCTTCGTCTGTGATTTTTTCTTCAGAATCACCAACTTCAAATAATGAAATTTGATCCTCTGCTTTTTTAGGTTTTGAAACATCTGAAGGAGTCGCTTCACTAACTTCAGCTTCATCAGTGAACAATTTATCGAACTGATCTTTCATACGTCTGAATTCCAATTCCATAAATAAAGCATCTGTTTTTTCAACATCTGGCTTATCCAACTTATAAGATTCTGCATCAAAAGTAACCGGACAATCTAATAAAATGGTAGCTAATTTTTTTGAAAGCAAACCTTGCTCTTTAGAAGCTTCGATTTTCTCTTTCATTTTACCTTTTAACTTATCGGTATTTTCCAACAAGTTTTCCATAGAACCAAATTCAGCTAATAATTTCTTAGCAGTTTTTTCTCCAACACCAGGTAAACCAGGAATATTATCAACTGCATCTCCCATCATTCCCAAATAATCAATTACTTGTTCTGGACATTCAACTTCAAATTTTTCTTTAACCTGATCAATTCCCCAAATTTCAATTCCGTTACCCATACGAGCAGGTTTGTACATGAAAATATTTTCTGAAACCAACTGCGCATAATCTTTATCTGGCGTAACCATGAAAACCTGAAAACCTTCTTTCTCTGCTTGTTTAGATAAAGTCCCGATTAAATCATCTGCTTCTACACCGGCAACTTCAACAATTGGAATATGCATAGCTTCTAACAATTGATGAATATACGGAACCGCGATTTTTATAGCTTCTGGCGTTTCATCACGATTGGCTTTATATGCTGGAAAAAGTTCATTCCTAAAATCACTTCCACCTTTATCGAAAGCAACCGCCAAATAATCTGGGCGCTCTCTTTTGATTACATCCAACAAAGAATTCATAAATCCTAAAACGGCAGATGTGTCCATTCCTTTAGAATTAATTCTCGGATTTTTTATTAAGGCATAGTATCCTCTGAAAATCAATGCAAATGCATCCAGTAAAAAAAGGCGTTTTTGTGACATAATTATTTAATATAATTTTCAAAAATACGAAGATTAAATTTATTTAAACGTGTTAAATAAAAAACAAAATGAAGACACTTTCAATACATAAATCTTATTTTTGATTTTAAAATCAAAATTCATGCGCCTTGCAATTTTAATTATTGTCTTATTAATTTTAGAATACTATAGTTTTGTAGCCCTTAATACCTTTAGCAAAAGTAGGATCGTAAATCTAATCTATTTTGCAATCACAATAACATTGTATTCATATATTGGCTACAGTTTTTATACTACCAATTTTTCAAAAGGTCAAACACAAAGAAGCATGTTTTTAATGAGCATTGTTTTATTAATTGTTTTACCAAAGTTAATTTTAGCAATTCCATTATTAGTTCAAGATATTTTACGAATCTTTTTTGGCGTAGGAAGAAAAATAGTAGGTACAGAAAGCACTGCATTTTTACCTGAACGTAGAAAATTTGTTACTCAAGTAGCTTTAGGAATGGCAGCTATTCCATTTCTTTCAATCATATACGGAATGGCAAAAGGAAAATACAATTTCAAAGTAATGAAACAAACCATTTATTTTGATGATTTACCTGAAGCATTTGACGGATTTACAATTACTCAAATTTCTGATTTACATGCAGGAAGTTTAGATGATATTGAAAAAATAGAATATGCCGTTGATTTAATAAACGAACAAAATTCAGATGTTTTTGTTTTTACTGGTGATATTGTAAATAGTTTAGCTGAAGAAATGGATCCGCTAATCGCAACGCTTTCAAAAGTTAAAAAGCATCCATTCGGAAATTATTCTATCTTAGGAAATCACGATTACGGTGAATATGTGAAATTTAATTCTGAAGAAGACAAGAAAAAAAACTTCGAAGAGATAAAAAAGAACCACGGAAAAATTGGTTGGAGATTACTTTTAAATGAAAATGTAACTTTTACTAAAGATAACGAAATAATCAATTTAATTGGAGTTGAAAATTGGGGCTTAAAATTTAAAAGAGCTGGTGATTTACCTTTAGCAAGTAAAGGTTTAAAACCCGAAACTTTTAAAGTTTTACTTACACATGATCCATCACACTGGGAAGCTGAAGTTGTAGAAAACCCTATGAACTATGGACTTACCTTATCTGGACATACACATGGAATGCAGTTTGGAATTGAAATTCCTGGTTATTTTCAATGGAGTCCGGTTAAATATGTTTATCCGCAATGGGCTGGCTTATATCAGAAAGCTAAAAAAAACTACATTTATGTTAATCGAGGCTTTGGTTTTCATGCTTTTGCTGGTCGTGTGGGTATCAATCCAGAAATTACAGTTCTTGAATTAAAAAAAAAGAGATAAGTAAAGTCTAATTCGTTAAAAAGAGTAAATTTGTAAAACAATTTAAGAATCAACTTATGTCTAAATTCGGAGATTTAATCAATACCAACACACCTGTTCTGTTACATTTCTTTTCAGAAAACAATCCTGAATGTAATTTTATGCATTCCATTATCGAAGAAATAGCCTTAGAAATGGGAGAAAAATTGGTTATTATTAAAATTGATATTCTAAAAAATAAAGAATTAACCGAAGCACTTAGAATTAAATCTGCACCAACCTTAATGGTTTATAAAAATGGTGCAATGGTTTGGAGACAATCTGGAATTACAGATAAAGCTTCATTAATCATGATTGCAAAAGCCTTTAACTAAGTACATCAAAAACATAGCCTGCTTTTTGTAACTTTTCTATTACCGAAGGCAAACTAATCGAAAGATTTTTCGATGCTTTTTGGCTATCATGAAATATGATAATACTACCAGAACTTACATTTTGAATAACATTCAACTCACAAGTATCTGGAAGTAAATTCATATCATAATCTTTACTTATAATATCCCACATAACAATTTTAAAACCCAACTTTCTTAACTTATATGATTGATTGGGTTTTATTTTTCCGTACGGCGGACGAAATAATTTTAATGAAGTATTGGTGTATTTTACCATTATTTCTTCAGACTGAAGAACGTTTTCAATATATTTTCCTGTTTCTGTTTCCCAACCTTTTAAATGATTGTATGAATGATTAGCAATTTGATGTCCTTCGGCAACAATTTGTTTAAAAACTTCTGGATGTTTTCTTACGTTATCTCCAATGCAAAAAAAAGTAGCTTTAATATTATATTGCTTTAACACATCCAAAACCCAAGGCGTGACTTCAGGAATTGGACCATCATCAAAAGTTAAATAAATTTTATTTTCATTATTCGGAATTGTCCAAACCTGATTAAAAAAAATAGTTTTTATAATTGAAGGAATTTTTGCTTGCATTGAGATTTACTTCTTTTTGTAAAAATAGTTTTTATGTATTTAAGTTAAGAAATTTATCTTGTTAAATAATATGATTAAACTTAAAACTAACATTACGTTCTTAATAGCCCAGATTGCAGTGGTATCCTTTTATGAAACGGAGTGAAATAAAAGATATAGCGGAAAGCTGGAAATAGCTTCAAAAAAAAACCTGCAAGAAAAATCTTACAGGTTTTATTATTTAAATTGAGTTATAATTATTGAACTCCGCCACCTAAAGCTTTATATAATTGAACCGCCGCTGCTAATTTAGCATACTTGGTTGTTGCAATGCTTAACTGTGCATTCAAAGCACTCTCGTTAGCTGTCAACACTTCAATATAACTTGCCATACCGTTATTTAACAACTCGGTTGAATACTCAACAGCTTTTAAATAATTCGCAGCTTCTTGCTCTTTTAAAACAATTTTCTTATTCATAGCTTCATATGTATACAAAGCATCTGAAACTTCTTTAGAAGCTGTATAAATTGCTTTTTGATAGCCAATCAAAGCCTTCTCTTGATTGGTTTGACTCACTTTATATTCGGTACGAATTTGCCCGCGATTAAAAATCGGAGCAGCTAAACCACCTACAACATTCGCAAAGAATGAAGTTGGATCAAAAAGTTTAGAAGCATCTACTGATTGCAATCCACCTGTTGCAGTAATTCTTAACGAAGGATAGAAAGACGCACGAGCAACATTTGTAATCTCAAAAGCGTTGATAACAGCAAATTCTGCTGCAACAACATCCGGACGATTACTTAACAATTGAGCCGGAACCCCAACCTTCGCATCGATAGTTAAATTCTGTTCTGCTAAAGTTGAACGCTCAATTGCGTGAGGCATATCTCCTAACAACAAACACAAAATATTTTCTTGTAACTTGATGTTATTCTCTATATCTAACAACAAAGCTTTGGCGTTAATTAATTGAGCTTCGGTTTGACGAACAGCAACCTCAGTAATAATTCCCGCTTCTTTTAAAGCAATATTTGTAGCTAAACTATTATTTCTGTTTATAATTGTTTCTTCGGTAAATTTCTTTTGTTCATCTAAAGCTAACAATTGATAATAACTCGTTGCGATACTACTTATCAATTGTGTTTTAACAGCCTGATGCGCAGCTACACTTTGTAAGTATGACGCTTGTAAAGCTTTTTTCTGACTTGTAATTTTACCCCAAACATCTGCTTCCCAAGATAAATTTCCAGTAATATCAAATTGATCAATACGTTGTCTTTTACCTAATATTCTACCCATTTGAGTGTTAATTGAATTTACAGAATGTGTATAGTTTCCTGTAATATTCAAAGTAGGATAATACCCCATTTTTCCTTGAGTTGCGTAAGCTTCAGCCGCTTCAATATTTTGAATAGCGGTACGAATATCCATGTTATTTTCTAATCCGTACGAAATATACTCAGTCAACTTTGCATCTGTAAAAACTTCTTGCCAAGGTAAACTCGCCATAGAAATACTATCTGAAGCTATATTTTCTGTACGGAAATTTTCTTCGATAATAATTTCAGGACGTTCATATTTCTTTGTAGCAATACAAGATTGTAATGTAATTGCAACTAAAGCTAATGAAGCTGTTCTATATATTAGTTTCATAATTATTCTTCAATAGTTTTATTAAATTTTACAGGAGCGATTTTTTCTTGAATAGTTTGGAAAATCACAAACAATACAGGAATAACAAAAACACCTAAAACAGTACCGATTAAAAGTCCGAAAGCAGCTCCAGTAGCAATAGAACGGTTACCAATAAATCCAACACCAGTAGCAAAAACCAAAGGCATTAAACCTAAAATAAATGCGAATGATGTCATTAAAATTGGACGTAAACGAGCTTTTGCACCTTCAACCGCTGCTTGTAAAATACCATTTCCGTTCTTTCTGCTTTGTAAAGCAAATTCAACAATTAAGATGGCGTTTTTAGCAAGTAACCCCATTAACATAACCAGAGCAATTTGGAAATAAATATTATTCTCAAGTCCTGCAATTTGCTGAGAAACGAAAGCCCCCATAATACCAGTTGGTAAAGATAAAATTACAGCAAATGGCAACATATAACTTTCATATTGCGCTGCTAAAATAAAATACACGAACACAATACAAAGAACAAAAATCAATACTGTTTGAGAACCTGCATTAATTTCTTCACGACTTAATCCTGTAAAATCAATTCCGTAATTACTTGATAAGTTCTCTTGAGCAACTTCTTGAATAGCCGTAATAGCATCTCCTGAAGAAAACCCTGGATTAGGAGCACCTGTAATATTAGCTGTTGTAAATAAGTTAAAACGGTTTACAGATTGTGGACCGTACACTTTTTTCAAAGTTACAAATTGACTTAATGGCGCCATTGCGCCAGAAGACGTACGAACAAACATTCCATTTAAACTTGAAATATCTTTTCTGTCATCTGGAAGCGTTTGTAACATTACACGATATTGTTTTCCAAAACGAGTAAAATCACTAATATAATTTCCTCCGATATACCCTTGTAAAGTATTAAAAATACTACTTACAGAAACACCAGATTGCTTAGCGCGAGCAATATCAAGATTAATTTCATATTGAGCAAAATTAGTATTTAATGAAGTTTGTGCATACATGATTTCAGGTCGTTGCATTAAAGCACCTAAAAACTCTTGAGTTTGTTTATCAAAATCTTTTAAGTCTCCACCAGCTCTATCCAATAATTTCATTTCGAATCCACCAGAAGTTCCGAAACCAGGAATACTTGGAGGTTGAAAGAATATCATTTTTGCATCAGGAAATTCTTTTGCAGCCAAACCAAACAACTGTCCAATAACCGCATCAGTAGCTAAGTCTGGTGTCTTACGCATATCAAACGGATGTAATTTAATTAACATAAATCCGTAGTTAGATCCTGCGCCAGAAATAAGGCTTCGTCCTGAAATAACAGTCACTGTTTCGATTCCAGGGATTTGTCTTGATAATTCAGAAAATCTCTCACCTAACTGGTTTACTCTATCTACAGAAGCACCAGCAGGTAATTCTAAGTTCCCCATGATAAATCCACGATCTTCATTTGGAACAAAACCTGCAGGCATGGATTTATTTACATAGTAAGTTAACCCTAAACAAACAAACAAAATTCCAAAAGAAACCCATTTGTGTTTAAATAAGAATTTAAATGATTTCCCGTATTTTTCTGTTAAAGCATTAAATGAATTATTAAATGCAGTAAAGAAACGTTTTATGAAATTTTGTTTTTTTCCTCCTTCGTCAACATGAGGTTTTAAAAACAAAGCACATAATGCTGGACTTAAAGTTAGAGCGTTTACAGCAGAAATTGCAATAGCAACAATTAAAGTAACACCGAACTGTTTATAAAAAACCCCTGTAGGTCCAGAAATAAAAGTTACAGGGATAAACACCGCACACATTACCAAAGTAATAGAAACAATCGCACCTGCAATTTCACTCATTGCATTGTTTGTAGCAGTTTTCGCATCTTGCCCTGTTTCTTCCATCTTAGCATGCACAGCTTCAACAACCACAATGGCGTCATCCACCACAATACCAATAGCTAATACTAATGCGAAAAGTGTCAGTAAGTTTAAAGAAAATCCGAAAATATTTAAGAAGAAGAACGTTCCTACAATAGAAACCGGAACTGCAATTAATGGTATTAATGTAGATCTAAAATCTTGTAAGAAAATATAAACTACCACAAACACCAACAAAAAAGCTTCAATTAAAGTAGTAACTACTTTATTTATAGAAGCCTCTAAGAATTCATTCGTATCAAAATTCACTCGATATTGTAAACCTTGTGGAAAGCTTTTTTCCATTTCAACCAACTCTGCCTTGATATTAGCAATAATTTCTTGGGCGTTTGAACCTGGAGTTTGATACACTGCCATTGCCGCAGCAGGAAATCCATTTAACTCTGAATATCCACCATAAGATTGTGCACCTAATTCAATAGTAGCAACATCTTTAAGTCGCAAAACACTACCGTCATTTAATGCTTTAATTACAATATCTTCGTATTGTTTTTCGGTTTTATATTTCCCACTATATTTGATGACGTATTGAAATACCTCTCCAGAATTTTCTCCTAACTGTCCAGCAGCCGCTTCTAAAGATTGCTCATTAATAGCAACTGAAACATCTGCAGGCACTAACCCGTAGTTTGCCATTTTAGCAGGATCTAACCAAATACGCATCGAGTAATTTTTTGCACCAAAAACAGTAGCATCTCCTACCCCATAAATACGTTTGATTTCAGGTATTACATTAATATTAATATAGTTCTGAATAAAAGTTGCATCGTAATTTGGATTCTCAGAATAAAACGACAAGAACATCAAAGCACTTGTTTGTTGCTTTTGAGTCACAACTCCTGAACGAGTTACCTCAGTTGGTAATAAAGGGGTTGCTCTCGCTACACGGTTTTGTACGTTAACAGAAGCTATATCCGGATCAATTCCTTGCTTAAAAACAATTTGAATTGATGCAGAACCATCGTTACTTGCAGTTGAAGTAATGTAATCCATTCCTTCAACTCCATTTATTTGCTCCTCAATTGGAACAATAACACTCTCAAGTACAGTTTGCGCGTTAGCACCAGGGTAATTAGCAGCAACTTGAACTGTAGGCGGAGCAATATCGGGATATTGAGTTACCGGGAGCACATATAAACCTAATACCCCAAGAATCACAATTAAAATTGAAACAACCGTAGATAATACAGGTCTTTCTATAAAAGTTTTTAACATTATTTACAGGTTTTTAGAAAATAGGTTTAATTGAATTTACAGTTTCTTCAAAGTCAACTTTTTTAGGCTGAATAGCAGTACGATCACGTAAGGTACCAATTCCGTTTACAATAACAGTATCACCAGCTTTAACACCGTTCACATCTTCTTGAGAAACAATAATCATATTATCAACACGATCGATAACATTTACAACGGTAGAAACTGCAGTATCATTTCTCACTTTATAAACGTTAATTTTCCCTTGTTGTTCGTAAGAAGCTACTTCAGGAATCACTAAAACTTGTGTATATTGTTTAGGCAATAAAACACTTCCACTATTACCATTACTTAACAATCTATCAGGATTTGGATAAGCCACTCTAAATTGAACTGTACCTGTAGTTGTATCTATTTGCCCCGAAACGGTTTCTAATTTACCTTTTTCAGAATAGATACTTCCATCTGCTAATTGCAATTCAATTTCTTGAACATTTTTAATTTTTTCAGATAAAGATTTACCAGGTGTATCATTCAAGAACTTAAAATACTCCTTTTCATTCATTGAAAAATAAGCATAAACAGTACTAATATCAGAAACTGTTGTCAATGGTTGTGGATCATTTGGACCAACTAAACTACCTAATTTAAAAGGTAAATTTCCAACAACACCATTCACAGGGCTACGAACAATTCCGTAATCGATATTCGCATTTATAGATTGATAATTAGCTTGAGCCTGAGCTAACATACTTTTTGCAGAAGCTAAGTTTGCTTTTGCTGTTTCTAACTGAATTGGACTTATGATATTTTTATTAACTAAAGGCGTTAATTTATCAACTTCAACTTGGGCTACATTAACTGAAGCTTTTGCTGTAGCAATTGCAGCTTTAGCCGCCTCAGCACTTTCAGTTAAAGTATTCGTTTCTAAACGAAACAAAATATCTCCTCTAGAAACCAACTGTCCTTCGTGAACCAAAACATCTTTTATATATCCTTGAATTTTAGCCCGAACGTCATTATTTACCTTTCCTTCAATTATTGCAGGAAAAGATTGATAAGCCGTTACATCCTTAATTAACGTTTCTACAACATTTAATGTAGGCTTCGGAGCTTGTTTCACTTCTTCCTTTTTTGAACAAGCTACTAAAGAGGTTGCACCAACTAGCAACAAGAGCGATTTAATATTCATTTTCATTTTGATTGATATATAAATTTATGTTTTTTATTGTTTTGTCTAAAGAATCTGTTACTTGACTTAAGTGGTCAATATAAATATCAAACGCCCGAATATCAAAAACCTGATTACAAGCATTTAATTTGTATTCTTTTAATTTTACGTAAATATTTTTTTCATTCTCTAAGCGCTCATTTACATCGTGTAAACGTTGAAGAAAAAGCTTTTTATTGATTCTGAAATAACGTTTACGTTCATTATCTTTTTTAAAATCTTCTAAAAAACTCAATTCTAACAACGAGCTAATGCTATGTGACATAGAACTTTTACTTACTTGAAACAAGTCAACTAAGTGTTCAAAAGTTAAACCATCTTGGCAATTATTGAAAACAAAATAAGTATACACTTTAGCAGTTAAAGGTTGTAACTTATAGAATTTCTCATAATGAGATGTAACATTTTTAAACAGCTCTAAATTAAGAACTTCTTTCATTTTTGAACATTTTGCACAAAAGTAAGATTAGTTCGGTAAATACCGAACCATTTTTTAGTTAATTTTTTATTAACAAATATAGAAAAAAACAAAATTTAACTTCTAAAAAAAAACTAAACTATTGAAAACAAAAAAAATAGAATTTCAGAAAACGCAACTTAAAAAAAACACTTAAAAAAACTTGGTTGAATAACAATTTTATCTATATATTTGCAATCACAAAATCAGAACTAAGATTAAAAAATAGTTAATGCGGAAGTAGCTCAGTTGGTAGAGCTCCAGCCTTCCAAGCTGGTTGTCGCGAGTTCGAGCCTCGTCTTCCGCT
>NZ_CANRNX010000039.1 GCF_947632075.1 uncultured Flavobacterium sp. | reverse complement strand
GAATATCAATTTCGCCTAATAATTGTTTGAATTGTTCGCGGTCTTCTGTAACGTTAATTGCGTTGATATCAACACCAATTAATTTTACATTGAAATCTTGCCAAATACCTTTTTCATCTGCTTCTAAACATAAATTTAATGCCGTTTGTCCGCCCATAGTTGGAAGAACAGCATCAATTTCTGGATGTGCAGTTAAAATTTCAACAATAGATTTGGTGGTTAATGGTTTTAGGTACACATGATCTGCCATTTTAGGGTCAGTCATAATAGTTGCAGGATTTGAGTTAATTAAAATAACTTTAATTCCTTCTTCTTTTAATGATCGTGCAGATTGTGATCCAGAGTAGTCAAACTCGCAGGCTTGACCGATGATAATTGGTCCAGAACCAATAATTAAAACCGTTTTAATTGAAAGATCTTTAGGCATTTCTTTAAGATTGTTGAATTTTGTTACAAAGATAAATATTTAAGTAATTATTATCTTTAAAAATATTTAAGAAAGTGTATAAAAAAAGGCGATACAAATAATAGTAACGCCTTTATCTATGATTAATCAATCATTATTTTTTATGTCTTGGTTCGCTAGAAACAGTCAATTTGTGTCTTCCTTTTGCTCTTCTACGAGCTAGTACTTTTCTTCCGTTAGGAGTTGACATTCTGTCCATGAAACCATGTTTGTTTCTTCTTTTTCTTTTCGATGGTTGAAACGTTCTTTTACTCATTGCTCTTATCTTTAATCTTTATAAAATATTCTTAAGGTCAGCTTTGAAAGCGTCGCTTCAAAACCGAGTGCAAATATACAATTCCTTTTATTACTTACAAATGCTTTTTAAAAAAAAATGATATTTATTTAAAAATGACCATTTAAAACTTCATTCTTTTAAAGATTTCTTTTGTTTCTTTTTGACTGAAGTTTTTTTAAGCTCACAAGAATTATTTACATTTGCAAAACTATAAAAAAATCATTTAAAAATTATGGTTAATAAAAATATTAAATTAGCTATTACTGTTTTGCTATTAGCAGCTGCTATTTGGCAATTTACAGAACGTAACATTGGTAACGGAATATTTATTATTCTAATTGCTTTAATTGTAGTTCTTCTATATTTTAAAAATGAGATTCTAATAATGACTCTTTTTAAATTAAGAAAGCAAGATATGGAAGGAGCTAAAAAAATGTTAGCTAAAATTAAAAATCCAGAAGGCGCTTTATTGAAAAAACAAAATGGATACTTTAATTATTTGAATGGAATTGTGGTTGCTCAAGATAATTTAACTTTAGCAGAAAAGTATTTTAAACGTGCAGTTGAGTTAGGATTAAATCAAGATGCTGATATGGCAGTTGCTAAACTTCAATTAGCCGGAATTGCTTTTTCTAAAAACAAACAAGCTGAAGGAACTAAGTTAATGGCTGAAGCGGAAGCATTAGATAAACAAAATATGTTGAAAGATCAGATTTTAATGATGAAAAATCAGTTAAAACAAGTCAAAGGTCAAAAAGTACCAATGGGATACAATCACAGTAAAAAGAGAAGTTTTTAATTAAACTTTTATCTGTAAATATAAAGGCGCTTATTTAAGCGTCTTTTTTTTTGTCCTGTATTTTTTAATTGTTTTACTTTTGTAAAAAAAATATACAATGGGAGTAGCAGATATTTTAGCGAAAAGAAATAAAGAATTAGCTGAGAAAAACCTGAATGAAGGAAATGCTTTTTTAGCTGAAAATGCTCAGCGTGAAGGAGTTGTTTCGTTACCAAGCGGTTTACAGTATGAAATTATTGTTGAAGCTACAGGTAATAAACCTTCAGAAACAGATGTGGTAACATGTCATTATCATGGCTATAATATTAATAATGAGGTTTTTGATAGTTCTGTTGAGCGTGGAAAACCGGCTTCATTTGGTTTAAATAAAGTAATTAAAGGTTGGACAGAAGCTTTGCAATTAATGAATGTTGGAAGTAAATATCGTTTGTTTTTACCGGCTCATTTAGCTTATGGGGAACAACGAATCTCTAAATAAATAGGTCCGAATTCGACTTTAATTTTTGAAGTTGAATTGTTAGGAATTAATTAAAAAATGAATCCATTCGTAATGAATGGATTTCTTTATAAAAAAGCATAAATTGTTTTTATAATTTTATGGAACATTTTTTGATAACATAAAAATCAATTTAAATTGTTTGTTATGAAAAAATCGAAAATATTTAGAAATCTATTCCTTTTCGGATTTTTAAATTTCAATACGTTTGCTATTAATTTTTCTGATCAAAAAACAAATAGTTAGTTAGGACAACTAGAAAATAACGAAAGTTTCTCAATTACTTTAAATTCACAAGGTTGCTTTAATTCATATCAAGAGGTTATTGTTTTCCAAAGAATTGAAAATGATTATTTTATAAATTGAAACGAAAAAAGTAAAAAATTATCAATAAAGGATTTGGATTTGGTTAATTGGTTTGAAACTAAACTTAATGAATTGAAACCAGGAAGTTGTACTACAATAAATTTCTATACAATAAAATTTAAAGATCAAACATACCAAATTACTGATGGTAATTGCAGTTCTTTTGGGTTGGAATTTTTAAAAGATGAAATTTTAAATATTTATTAAATTAAGTTTCAAAAAAACCTCAGTAGTAACTGAGGTTTAATTTTTTTAGAAAGTATATTGTTTTAATGTTTCAATCAATTCTGTTTCAGTAAGTGATGTTTGTTCACCACTTGCCATATTTTTTAATGTGTATTGATTGTTTGCCATTTCAGATTCTCCTACGATTACTGTAAACGGAATTCCTTTTTTATCTGCAAATTGGAATTGTTTTCCCATTTTCGCATTATCAGGATAAAGTTCTGTTTTAATTCCAGCATCTCTTAATTTTTTGATGGTTGGTAAAACGTGTAAAACTTCTTTATCACCAAAGTTTAAGAAAATTACTTTAGATACAGCCGATACAGTTTCAGGGAAAGCATTTAATTCTTCAAGAACTAAATAAATTCGGTCTAAACCAAAAGAAATACCAACACCACTTACATTTTTTAGTCCAAAAATACCTGTTAAATCGTCGTAACGACCACCACCACCAATAGAACCCATTTTCACAGTTTCTGGTGCAGCAACTTCAAAAATAGCTCCTGTATAATAGTTTAAACCACGAGCTAAGGTAACATCTAAGTTAAGTACAGCGGTTTTTAAACCAATAGTATCAATTACATTACAAATGAAAGTTAATTCTTCAACACCTTTCATTCCTTCTTCAGAAGTTTGTAACATCGCAGAAAGTTGGTTGATTTTATCTGCTAAAGTACCAGAAAAGCTAAATAAAGGTTGTACTTTTTCAATTGCTTCTGCAGTGATTCCTTTTGCAATCATTTCAGCTTTTACACCATCTTCACCAATTTTATCTAACTTATCTAAAGCAACAGTAAAATCAATTAATTTATCACTTGCTCCAATTACTTCTGCAATTCCAGATAAAATTTTACGGTTGTTGATTTTAATAGTAACGCCTTCAATGTTTAAATCTGTGAAAACAGCATCGTATAATTGAATTAACTCAACTTCTTGCCATAACGATTTAGATCCAACAACATCGGCATCGCATTGATAAAATTCTCTAAAACGACCTTTTTGAGGATTATCTGCTCTCCAAACCGGTTGAATTTGGTAACGTTTAAACGGAAAATCAATTTCGTTTTGGTGTTGTACCACGTATCTTGCAAACGGAACAGTTAAATCATAACGTAAAGCTTTTTCAGAAATTTGAGCTGTTATTTTTTTACTGTCTTTATTTTGTAAGAATTCTTCAGAAGCTTTAGATAAAAAATCTCCTGAATTTAAGATCTTAAAAATCAAACGGTCACCTTCTTCACCGTATTTACCCATTAAGGTATCAAAGTTTTCAAAAGATGGTGTTTCTATAGGTTGAAATCCGAATTTTTCGAAATGATGTTTTATTGTAGAAATAATATATTGACGCTTAGCTACTTCATTCGGAGAAAAATCTCTCGTTCCTTTTGGGATACTTGGTTTTTGTGCCATTTTATTCTATTTTAATTATCGAAAAAAGATATAAATCTTTCATGCAAATATCTGAATTTTTCAGTTTTGTGTCGATATTAGTTTTATATTTATTGTAACAAATTTACGACTTTTACTACTAAATAAGTATATGTTTAGACTATTTAAAGAAAATACTAAAATTGCCCTTGGTGCTATTCGAAGTCAAATTCTTCGAACGGTATTAACTGTGTTTATCATTGCTTCAGGAATTTGGGCTTTGGTAGGAATTTTATCTGCTGTTAATGCCTTAGAAAATTCGTTATTGAGCAATTTTGCCGCAATGGGTTCCAATACATTTAATATAAGTAGGTACGATTTTTCTTCACAATTGAATAGAAATAGTGCTGAAACACGTATTAATCCGGTAATTGATTACAATCAAGCCAAAGCTTTTAAGGACGATTACACGGCGCCTTTTGCAACAACTTCGTTATCTTTTACTGCAAGTTCTGCGGTTGAAGTGAAATATGAAAATAAAAAAACAGATCCAGAGGTTAGCGTTGTTGGAGCCGATGAATTTTATTTTGAAAATAGTGGTCTAAAAGTAGATCAAGGTAATGTTTTTTCTGAAATAGATATTCTAAGTAATTTACCTGTTTGTGTTTTAGGATCTGATTTTACTAAGAATTTATTGAAAGATGTGAATCCGATTGGTAAAACGGTTTCTATTCGAGGAGCTAAATTTCGTGTAGTTGGCGTTCTTGAAGAAAAAGGTTCTTTATTTGGAAATAAGCAAGATTTACGCATTTTTATTCCCATTCAACAAGCTCGTAGTTTGTTTTCTCAACCTAATATTAATTACGAAATTAAAGTTATGGTTCAGAATAAAGAATTTTTAAATGCTGATATCGATGAAGCTATTTTAACCATGCGTTCTATTCGTAGTTTACATCCAACGCAAATAGATAATTTTGGAATTAGTAGAAGTGATGATATGATCAATCAGTTAAAGAAACAAACTGAACTTTTAACGATTATTGCTTTAGTGATTGGAGTGATAACCATTTTTGGATCTTCGATTGCATTGATGAATATTATGTTGGTTTCGGTTACTGAACGTACAAAAGAAATTGGAATTAGAAAATCGTTAGGAGCAAAGAGTAGTACTATTGCTTGGCAGTTTTTTACCGAAACTTTAATAATCGGGCAGCTTGGCGGAATATTAGGAACCATTCTAGGATTGTTAACCGGTTATATATTTACCCGATTTGTGAATTTTGAATTTACTATTCCGTGGGGAGCCATAATTGGTGCGATTATTATTTCGTTGATTGTAGCTTTGATTTCTGGATTATTTCCTGCAATTAAAGCTTCTAAATTAGATCCGGTAGAAGCTTTACGATATGAATAAAAAAAATCAACCTGTAAAGGTTGATTTTTTTTTATTTTTTAGTTCCTCGAATCATTCGGTCGTTACCAACAAAATCTTTTCGTAGCTCAACATTTGTAAAATGATTGTTGAATAAATCTAAAGTTTCAGTTCCTAAATATTGATTGATTTCAAAGAATAAGTATCCATTAGTAGTCAAACTATTTTCTGCCAAAGAAACTATCTTTCTATAAAAAATTAAAGGATCGTTATCTTCTACAAACAAAGCTAAATGTGGTTCGTGAACTAGCACATTGTTTTTAATTTCTACCTTTTCTAAATTTCGAACATAAGGCGGATTTGAAACGATAATATCGTATGATTTTAAATCTTCAGTTTCTAAAATACTTTGGTTTATGAAGGTGATATCAACTTCTAAATCTTTAGCATTTTTCTTTGCAACTTCAATAGCTTTTTCAGAAACATCTAAAGTAGTTACTTTTGTATTTTTAGCCATTTTAGCAATGGTAATTGGAATACAACCACTTCCGGTTCCAATATCTAAAATACGCCATGTTTTTGTTGGATTTTCTGCAATAGTATTTAAAATCCATTCAACTAATTCTTCCGTTTCTTGTCGTGGAATTAACGTGTTTTCGTTCACGTAAAAATCTAATCCGTAGAAATAAGCTTTATTAAAAATGTATTGAATTGGTTTTTCTGATTGTAGTTCTTTAAGAACCATTTCGAATTCAGAAGCTTTTTCTTGTTCTAATTCAAACGGCGTTTTCATGATAAAATCAACACGTTTCCAACCTAAAACTTCTTCCAAAGCAATATAAAAGAGTTGTTCAGCTTCAGCTTCATCATAAATTAAAGATAAAGAAGTTACAAATTCGTTTTTAAAAGCTTTTAATTCCATACGATTCACAAAAAGGGTTTAATATTCGTGTTAAAAAATGTAAATTTGCCTAAAATGCAATTATTTTGAAAACAGACGAAATTTACATGCAACGTTGTTTAGACTTGGCCGCTAAAGGTTTGGTTGCTGCAATGCCAAATCCGAGTGTTGGCGCTGTTGTTGTGTACAAAGATACGATTATTGGCGAAGGTTTTACATCGGCTTACGGAGGTTCTCATGCCGAAGTTAATGCAATTCATAGCGTTTTAGATAAATCGTTGCTTTCAAAATCTACTTTATACGTGAGTTTAGAACCTTGTAATCATTTCGGAAAAACGCCTCCGTGTAGTGATTTGATTGTTCATTCTAAAATCCCGAAAGTGGTTATAGGTTGTATAGATCCGTTTTCGGAAGTTGCCGGAAAAGGAATTGATAAATTAAAAGCTAACGGAATTGATGTTACGGTTGGCGTTTTGAAAAATGAATGTGAAGCATCTCACAAACGTTTTTTTACCTTTCATACCAAAAAACGTCCGTTTATTATTTTAAAATGGGCCGAATCTCAAGATGGTTTTGTTAGTCCGAAAACAAAAGCTGAACAAAAGCCGGTTTGGTTAACAAATGTTTATTCACGTCAATTAGTTCATAAATTACGTAGCGAAGAAATGGCTATTTTGGTAGGAACGCAAACAGTTTTGGCTGATAATCCAACGTTGAATACCAGAGATTGGTTTGGTAAAAATCCGATTCGTTTATATATTGATAGGGAAAATAAAATCTCTGATGATGTGTATTTGAAAGATGGAAAAATACCAACCATTTGTTTTACTTCAAACTCTAAAGAAAATAAGTTGAATTTAGATTTTGAATTGGTTGATTTCTCTAAAAATCTTCCGGAACAGATTTGTGAAGTTTTGTATAAACGAAACATTCAATCAGTAATTGTTGAAGGAGGAGCTTTTACTTTACAGCAATTTATTAATGCTAATTTATGGGATGAAGCCATGGTTTTCAAAAGCCAAGTTTTATTAAATTATGGAACCAAAGCTCCAGTTTTTAATAGAAATCCTTTTGAAATTAAATCAATTATTAACGACCAATTATTCTTATTCAAAAATAAATAGTTTTGGAAAAAGATACATTTAAAACTTTAGTCGCTCCTACAGAGGAAGTGATGTTTAAAGAGAAAAATAGTAAATTTTACGGTTATGCTTTTCCGATTGAATCGGAAGAAGAAGTTAAACCTATTCTTGAAAAAATTAAGAAAGAACATTATACAGCCCGTCATTGGTGTTATGCTTTTCAAATCGGAACCTCAAAAGTTTATTTTAGAGCCAATGATGATGGTGAACCAAATAATAGTGCAGGAATGCCTATTTATGGACAAATTCAGTCGTTTGAGCTTACCAATGTTTTAGTTGTTGTGGTTCGTTACTTTGGTGGAATTAAACTTGGAGTAGGCGGATTGGTTCAAGCTTACAAAACAGGTGCGCAAATGGCTTTAGAAGTTGCTGAAATTGAAGAATGTACCATTGATGTACATTTTATTGTTTCTTTCGACTACAAAAACATGAATAAAGTAATGCGTGTAATTAAAGAAAAAAATGTTCGTTTAATTAAGCAAGAAATGGAAATGAGTTGCGTTTTTGAAATTGCTATTCGAAAACAATTTGCTCAGGATGTTTTTGAGGCTTTTGATGTGATTTATGAAGTAGATATAAAAGAAAAAGAATAGGAACTTAAAGTTCATATTCTTTTTTAAATTTTAAAACCTTAGAAACTAGGTATATTTTATATTCATCTGAAATTGAAATTAAATCTTTATTAAAATCATTTTCATCGACTAAATAATATACGAATAAATTTACATAATCTTTAGGGATCTCAATCTCTTCAATGAGAATTTTGTCAGTATAAATTTCTTTAAAAGTATCAAAATTACGTTGTACCTTTTCTAATTCCACAACTCTTTTAATATCTTTATTTTTCCCGAAAATTCTATTAAACATACCATCTAAAGAAAGTCCAATACTATTATTAAAAACAGGTTTAATACTATTTTGGTGTTCTTTCTTTTCTTCTCTGTTTTTTGGTTTGCCTCCAAAACTTAGTAAAGGTCCTCGATCAATTACTAATTCCTTTAGTGTAGCTCCTTCTTTTTTTAGTATGTAACGTAACGCTTTTGACCTAATTACAGATTCTGGAACAATAAATTCATCAAATATGGTTTCGTTCTGAAAAAAAACTAATGTATCATTTTCATTCATATTCATTTTAAAGATTCCTCGAACATTTGTTTCAACCGTTTCGTTTGAATTTTTATTAAAAACGGATAGTTTTATTGTAGTGTAATCTTCTAAAAGTAATTTTCCTTGAATTAATTCTTGACCGTGTATTAAAAAAGAAAATAAGGTGAAAAATGTTAGTAATATTTTTTTCATTGGATTGGCTATGTCTAAAGTTAAGTTGAAAAAAATATACTTTTTTCATTTATTAAATTAATGAAAAAAAACGAGTTATTTTAACATGTTTAACTTTTTTGTAACATAATCAGGAGGTAGTGTTGGACGGCCCGTTTTCATGTTTACAAACACCAACATTGAGTAGCCTGTTGTTAATAACTCACCCTCTTGATTTCGAATTTCGTAATCAAATTCAATCTTAACAGAAGTCTGACTTTTTAGTATGGTGGTCACTGTTAAAAGGTCGTCATACTTTGCAGTTTTTTTATAATTAATCGTTAATGAAACTACAGGAAGCATAATGCCGTTTTCTTCCATCCATTTATACGAAATCCCTTGGTTTCTAAGCCATTCAACACGGCCTATTTCAAAGTATTGTGTGTAATTCCCATGATAAACAACACCCATTTGATCCGTTTCGGCGTAACGAACACGTACTTCAATATCAGATTTTTTCATTTAAAAATTTATATTAATTTCGTTATTAATTTTATTTACTATACTTACATTTTATTTTTTAAAAAACAAATAGATATTAGTTTTTTTTAAACAAAAAAAGTGTTCATATTTGTGATACAAAATCGACTACTACATCTCAAGATTTTAACATTTACGATTACACAAAATTATTTACAAAAACATGCTTGACTATACTACAAATAATGCAAAATCTGTATGGAATAACTGTCTTCTATTCATAAAAGATAATATTCAAGAACAAGCCTTTAAAACTTGGTTTGAACCCATTAAGGCAATTGAACTAACAGATAATGTTTTATATATTCAGGTACCCAGTAAATTCTTTTACGAATGGTTAGAAGAACACTATGTAAAGATATTAAAATCTGCTTTACAAAAGGAACTTGGACCTACTGCAAAATTATTGTATAAAATTGAGATGGAAAATGCTCAAGGTAATAAAAAGCCTTTTACTGAGCAGTTGCCTAGTACACATAGAGAACCTGTTAAAACGCAAGAGTTAGATGTACCTGTGCAGCAAAAGAATCCTGAGTTAAAAAACCCATTTGTGATTCCTGGTATTCGAAATGTAAAAATCGAATCTCAGTTAAATTCAAATTACAGTTTTGATAATTTTTTAGAAGGAGAGTCAAATCGTTTAGCGCGTAATGCTGGTATGGCTGTAGCTAATAAACCTGGTGGAACTGCTTTTAATCCGTTGATGTTATATGGTGGAGTAGGGTTAGGTAAAACGCACTTAGCACACGCTATTGGTGTCGAAATTAAAGAAAAGTTTCCTGAGAAAACAGTTCTATATATTTCTGCAGAAGTATTTACACAGCAATATGTTGATTCTGTTCGTAAACAAACACGTAACGATTTTATTTATTTCTATCAATTGATAGATGTTTTAATTGTGGATGATATTCAGTTTTTATCTGGAAAATCTGGTACGCAAGATGTTTTCTTCCATATTTTTAACTATTTACATCAAAACGGAAAACAAGTTATTTTAACTTCTGATAAAGCTCCGGTTGATATGCAAGATATCGAACAACGTTTGTTGTCTCGTTTCAAATGGGGGTTGTCAGCTGAGATTCAACATCCAGATTTTGAAACTCGCGTTAATATTGCTAAAAGTATTTTATTCCGTGATGGTGTTGAAATGCCTGAAGAGGTAGTTGAATATGTAGCTAAAAATGTAAAAACTAATGTACGTGAATTAGAAGGAGCAATTATCTCTTTAATTGCACAATCATCTTTTAATAAACGCGAAATTACTTTAGATTTAGCAAAGAGTATAGTTGAGAAATTCGTTAAGAATGTTAAGAAAGATATTTCTATTGATTATATTCAGAAAATTGTTTCTGATTATTTTAGTTTAGATGTAGAAACTTTATGTTCTAAAACGCGTAAACGACATATTGTACAGGCAAGACAATTGGCTATGTTTTTTGCAAAAAAATACACAAAATCTTCTTTAGCAAATATAGGTTCACAAACAGGAGATCGTGATCACGCTACGGTTCTTCATGCTTGTAAAACGGTCGATAATTTAATTGAGACGGATAAACAATTCAAAGGTTACTTTGAAGATATTAATAAAAAACTATCTATGTAATGAAAGTTCTGATGGTTTGTTTAGGAAATATTTGTAGATCACCTTTAGCTGAAGGGATATTAAAATCAAAAGTTTCCGAAAATATAATTGTAGATTCTGCCGGAACTGCAGCTTGGCATTCAGGAAATTTACCAGACAAACGTTCTATTGCAGTTGCTAAAACTCACGGAATAGATTTAACCGATCAACGTGCTCGACAATTTTTAGTTGAAGATTTTGATCGTTTCGATTTTATTTATGTAATGGATAAAAGTAATTACGTAAATGTTTGTCGTTTGGCTCCGAATGATGCAGCCTTGAATAAAGTAGAATTGATTTTAAACGAAAGTAATCCGGGACAAGATTTAGAAGTTCCAGACCCATATTACGGTGGAGATGATGGATTTGAAAACGTTTTTCAAATGTTAGATGAAGCTTGTAATAGAATAAAAGATAAACTTGAAAACGCTTAATTTATTAAGCGTTTTTTTATTGTTATATTTGTAAAAAATTGAATCATGACCGATAAAGGTATTTTATATTTAATCCCAGTTCCGTTAGGAGATAATAATCCAGAAGATGTTTTGCCGCAAAGTGTAAAAAGAGCTATTGATTTGATTGATACTTTTGTGGTAGAAAATAGTAAAGTAGCAAGAAAATTTATTAAAGCTATTCATCCAGAAAAAGTACAAGCTTCATTAAATCTTTTTGAATTAAATAAACATACAGATTCTAAAGAGATTAACGGGTTTATCAAACCATTGTTAGCTGGAAAAAATATGGGCTTAATGAGTGATGCAGGATGTCCAGGTGTTGCAGATCCAGGAGCAGTTGTTGTAAAATTAGCACATGAAAAAGGAATAAAAGTGGTTCCGTTGGTCGGACCTTCTTCTATTTTAATGTCAATGATGGCTTCAGGAATGAATGGGCAATCGTTTACTTTTAATGGTTACTTGCCTATTGATAAATCTGAAAAAAAATCGGCTTTAAAAAATTTAGAACGTTGGTCTCAAGAGCGTGATCAATCACAGATTTTTATTGAGACTCCTTATCGAAATAATCAAATTTTAGATGAGATGATTCAAATTTTAAATCCAAATACTTTAGTTTGTGTGGCTTGTGATATCAGTCTTCCTGCAGAATTTATTCAAACAAAACCTATTAGTTTGTGGAAGAAATCTAAACCAGATTTACATAAAAGACCTTGTATTTTTATTATTCATAAATAAAAAATCCAGCTGTAAGCTGGATTTTTTTGTAAATCAATTATTTCTTATCGTTTACTTTCTTAGATAATTCAATAGAAACTGCGTTGCGTTCAATTTTTAATTTTCCTGCCATAGTTTCAATGATAATTGTGTCAGCTTCTAATTCAGAAACTCTACCATGAATTCCAGATTTAGTTACAATTTTGTCACCAACTTTTAATGCTGCTTCAAATTGTTTTTCGTTTTTAATTCTTTTTTGTTGCGGACGTATCATTAAAAAATACAATACCGCAAACATTAAAATTAGTGGTAAAAATTGTTGAATATTTTCCATTATATAAGTTTTACTATTCTTCTACGTTAGCCTTAATAGTTAAAAGTTCTGTTCCGGTAGCTGTGTTTGTAGTTAAAGTAACCGTTTTACTTTGATTACCTACGCTTGAAGCGTTAAAAGCAACTTTAATTTTAGCAGAATTACCTGGTTTAATAGGTGTTTTAGGATATTCTGGAACAGTACATCCGCAAGATGCAGATGCGTTGATAATTACTAAATCTGTATTTCCTGAGTTAGTGATTTCAAATTCAGTTTCGTTTCTGCTTCCTTTTTTAATGCTACCAAAATCATGTTCTGTCTTGTTAAAAGTAGCAACAGGAGTTCCGTCCTTTACAGTTTCAGTAGTGCTTGTCTTGATTGAATTAGCTACTTCTGGAGCAGTTGTGTTTTCTGAAGTTACAGTTTCTGAATTAATTTTTGAAGATGCGTCTTCATTTTTTTTACAAGAAACAAATGCAAAAGATGCAAGTGCTAATGTTAAAACTATTTTTTTCATTTTTAATAAAAAATTTTACATTAAACCTCTACCTACTTTAGAAAATTTACCTTCATTTTGGTATTCTTTTACTAAAGAGTCTAAAATTCCGTTGATAAATATACTACTTTTTGCTGTAGAATATTCTTTTGCAATTTCTAAATATTCGTTAATTGTTACTTTAACAGGAATTGACGGGAATTTTTGTAATTCACAAATTGCCAATTTTAAGATAATAATGTCTAATTCTGCAATACGTTCAACATCCCAATTAGGTGTTTTGTCAGCGAATTCTTCTGCTAATTCTTTACCGTTTAAAGTAGTTTTACGGAACAATTGTTTAGCATATTCTTTATCGTCTTCGTCTTTAAATACACGAGGAATTCTAAAATAATCTACATCTGATTTTAATGACTTTAATTGTTTTTGAATTGCTGTATTTACAAGTGGAATATCATCAACCCAAGTTAATTTATTGTCTTCTAAATATTCGTAAAGTTTTTCGTTTGGAGCGATAACTTCTGTAAAAATAGCTACTATGAAATCACGATCTTCTTCAAAAGTAGTTGAAGGTTTTTTCATGTAATCTTTATATAAAGTAGAAGCTTTTATTTCTGAAAGTAAAATTTTAATGTATTGATCGTTTACCTTAAAATCTTTTATTCCAGCTTCATCAATATTATTATTTAATGATTCTGAAGTTGCTAAAACTTGTAATAATCTGTTGTTTACGAATTTTTTATTAGGATTTCTTTCTTCTGGAGTAGCTAAATGTTTTTGTGCAGAAAGTTCAAGGAATTCATTTTCTACTTTTTGAACTTCTATTAATGAAGATAGCATTAACAAATATAAATCGCGAATAGATTCTAAACTATAGTTTAAAAATTTCTCGCTTGAATCCATCAAGTCGGATTGATTTTGTTGCATCGCATAAATGGTTTGCATCACTTTTATACGAATATGTCTTCTGTTTAACATGCTTTGAAAGAACTTAAATTAAAATTAAAAAGAGCGAAAATACTTCTTGATTTTCGCTCTGCAAAATTATAAAATTATATTTATAAAACTATCTTTTTTCATTTTTTTTAGCTTCAATTCGTTGTTCTGCTTTTTGCATTGCAGCTTGGTTTGTGGTAATATTTTGTTCTTTAGCGTAATTTAAAATCTCTAACGTTGTATTGTATATATTTTCAGTTCTACGTAAAGCCTCGATAGCGTCGTATTTTGCAATTTCTCCAAACACATTAATAATACCACCAGCATTAATTAAAAAATCTGGTGCATATACAATTCCACGTTCTTGTAATCTTTTTCCGTGAACCGCTTCAACTGATAGTTGATTGTTTGCTGCCCCTGCAATAACTTTAGCTTTAATTTTTTCAATAGTTTCATCATTGATAGTAGCTCCTAAAGCACAAGGTGCATAAATGTCAACATCGGCAGTGTAAATGTCAGAACCAGTAAATATTTGTGCTTTATATTTATTTGCAACTTCAATCATACGTTCTTCACTAATGTCAACGATTTGAACTAATGCGCCAGCTTCTGTTAAATGCCTAACTAATGTTTCACCAACATTACCTATTCCTTGAACTAAAACTTTTTTTCCTGATAAATTATCTGTTCCGAACTGAAATTTTACTGCAGCTTTTAATCCCATAAATACTCCATAAGCTGTAACTGGTGACGGATTTCCAGAGCCGCCTAAGCTTTCAGAAATTCCAGTGACATGTGGAGTAATTGTATGAATTAAATCCATATCAGCGGTTGTGGTTCCTACGTCTTCCGCGGTAATATATCTTCCACTTAAAGAATCGACATATTTGGCAAAAGATTTTAGCATTTCTGGATTTTTATCTTTTTTGGAATCACCAATGATAACGGCTTTTCCTCCTCCTAAATCTAAACCGGAAATTGCAGATTTATATGTCATTCCTCTTGATAAACGTAAAACGTCATTTAATGCTTCCCATTCTGAAGTGTAATTCCACATTCTTGTTCCTCCAAGAGCTGGACCTAAAACTGTATTATGGATACCAATAATTGCTTTCAAACCCGTATCTTTGTCGTTGCAAAAAACTATTTGTTCATGGTTATCAAAAGAAATTTGTCCAAAAACGGGATTCATTTTTTTTAATTCTTCAGGTGAATAAATATCTGTTTTCATTTCTATAAATTTAGTTGTTTGTATCAAATATAGGTAAAAAATTAACAATATTAATGTTGTTGTGGTTGGTTTTTAATTGTAATTACAAATTGTTTCTATGAAAGATTTAAAAAAGCTTAATAAATATTTTATTAAATACAAATACAGATTTATTTTAGGTATTGTAATCACAATCGCTGCACAAATATTTAGTGTGTTTTCACCAGCTTTTGTAGGGAATATAATTTCTGCTCTTTATGATTTTCAAAAATCTAAAATTTCATCTGAAATTGTTAAGCAATTATTGATTGAAAATGTTGTCTTGATTTTAGCTACAACTTTAATTGCAGGTTTTTTTACTTTTTTGATGAGACAAACTTTGATTGTTATGTCTCGTCATATTGAATTTGATCTTAAAAATGAAGTTTATAAACAATATCAAATTCTATCGCAAAGTTTTTACAAAAAAAATAAAACAGGTGATTTAATGAGTCGAATTTCCGAAGATGTCGGAAAAGTTCGTCAGTATGTAGGTCCGGCTGTTATGTACTCTGTAAATACTGCAATTCGAATGACGGTTGTTGTTGTTCAAATGTACATTACATCTCCAGAATTGACTTTGTATGCTTTATTACCAGTTCCTATTTTAGCTTATGTAATGATGCGTTTAAGTAAAGAAATAAATAACAGAAGTTTTCAATATCAAAAAAACTTATCAAGATTATCTTCTTTTTCTCAGGAAATTTTCTCAGGAGTTCGTGTAATTAAAGCTTATGCTTTAGAAAATGAAAAAGATAAAGAATACGAAAAAATAACAACAGAAAGTAAAAACATTTTCATGCGTTTAGCGAGTGCCAATGCTATGATTGGTCCGTTAATGGTTTTAATTATTGGAGTAAGTAATTTATTAGTAATTTATATTGGTGCAAAATTATTCATTAATGGCAGTATTACAGAAATTGGTATTATAGCTCAGTTTATATTATATATAAATATGTTAACATGGCCAATTGCTTCATTGGGTTGGGTTTCAACGATGATTCAGGAAGCAGATTCTTCACAAAAGAGAATTAATGAATTTTTAGATGAGAAACCTGAGATTGTAAATCAAGTTTCAGAATCGACTCCAATTGTTGGTAAAGTTGAATTTAAAAATGTTAATTTTATTTATGAAGACACCAATATTCAAGCTCTTAAAGATGTTTCTTTTATTTTAGAAAAGGGTAAAACACTTGCGATTTTAGGAAAAACAGGTTCCGGAAAGTCAACAATCTTAAATTTAATCGCACGTTTATATGACGCTACTTCAGGTGAAGTTTTGATAGATGATAAAAATATCACAAAGATTAATCTGAATAATTTAAGAAATGAAGTAGCTGTGGTTCCTCAAGATGCTTTTTTATTTTCTGACACGATTAAGAATAACATCAAATTTGGGAAAGAAAATGCTACTGATGAAGAGGTGATTCATTTTGCTAAAATGGCTGATGTTCATAAAAACATTGAAAAGTTTGAGAAAAAGCACGATACCGTTTTAGGGGAACGTGGTTTAACTCTTTCTGGAGGGCAAAAACAACGTGTATCAATTGCAAGAGCTTTAATAAAAAATCCAAATGTTTTATTGTTAGACGATTGTTTATCTGCTGTTGATACTGAAACTGAAGAAACAATTTTGAACAATTTAGAAAAGCTTACTAAAGATAAAACAACAATTATTGTTACACATCGAGTATCTTCAGCTAAAAATGCTGATTTAATTATTATTTTAGAAGATGGACAGATAATTGAAAAAGGTTCTCATGATCAATTAATAAATGCTAACGGTTATTATAAAGAATTATATTTTAAACAACTTTCTGAAAAAGAAGTTTCATAACTATTGCATTTATTGTTTTTTTTTTAGACTTTTGAAAACAAGTTAAAATTAACGCACCGAAAAATTATGAGAGAACATGACTTATTAGAAAAAGAAGAGATTTTTTCTAAAGTACTACGCGCAGGAAGAAGAACTTATTTTTTTGATGTTAGATCAACTAAAGCTGATGATTATTATATAACAATTACAGAAAGTAAAAAGTTCACAGAAGAAGATGGATCTTTCCATTTTAAAAAGCATAAAATTTACTTGTATAAAGAAGATTTTGTTTCTTTTAAAGAAATTTTAGATGAAATGATGCAGTTTGTTCTTGACCATAAAGGTGAGGAAGTTATCTCTGAAAGACATCAAAAAGACTTTAAAAAAGAATACTCAGAAGTAGAAACAACTTCATCTTCAAGCTTTACAAATATTAGCTTTGACGATATTTAATAATAAAACCGGTTTTTACCGGTTTTTTTTAATTCCATTGTTTTAATGTATAAAATTCTTTTTGTTTATTTAGTTTTCTCAATTCATGTTTTTTCACAAAAATATCAACCTGATCAGATCTTGATTAATGGTAAACAATATGATTACAGATTTCACCACTTAGAACAGTATTTTAATTACTATCCAGAAAAAAGAATAGTTCCTAATAAAGATTCAACTATTTTTCATAGAAATTATATTGCTTATTATGAAATTTACGAAAACGAATTGTTCCTTCGTGATATTCAGATAAAAGACGATTATAATAAATTAAAAAGTGTAAGAGATAAGTTTTCCTTTTCTAAAGAAGAAAGAATTCTTTTGCGATGGGTTAACGGAGTGGTTCATATTGGTATTGGTGTAGATGATTTTTCAAAAGATTCGTTAAGACCGTCTAATGATAATAATTTGTTTTTTGAAATTCAGCGTGGTAAAGTAAAACGTAAATTGAATTTTGGAAAAGAAGAAATGCGCATTTTTAAAAAATTTCAATGGAATAAATTTAGAAATACAGAAGAGTATAGTTTGTTATATCAAAAATTATACGATCATGGTTTAGAGCGTTCAGAAATTGATGTTCATATTTTTAATAATGTTTTCTATTATTCAAAACGAATTTTTCTTCAGAAATAAAAAAAACACTTCCTAATTTTGGAAGTGTTTTTTTGGTTTAAAAATTAAACGAGTATGTTAACGAGAAGTTATTATGTTTAGTTTTTACTGATGCATTGTTATCTAAGCCAGAACTAATTACGTTCATTTGATAAGGTTGGTGTGAAAATGCATATCCAAAATCTAAACGTGCAGTTCCAAAGCTATAACCAATACCAGCAGAAACAGAATTTAAATCACCGATTATGTTGGTTTGTTTATAAGGACTTTGTACATATCTATATCCCGCTCTTAAACTTACTTGACTAATTCTGTATTCACCACCAATTCTAATTTCTGAACTAGCTTTTAAATTATTTCTATAAAACCAATTTAAGTCACTGTAATCTGAAGTGTCACTTGAGTATTTTGTTGTACTATAATCTTTGTATTTGTAATCAAAACTTAGTAACCCAGATCTACCAAAAATATAAGCTACACTTGCTCCGAAAGTAGATGGTGTTTTGATTCTATAACCACTGAAAAGAGTTGTTAAGTTTGGATTTACATCTGCAAAATTTCTCGTGCCATTTGTGTAATTATAAGTTTGTAAACGTTGTTGGCTTTCGTCATTTAATCCGTACCACGTTGGTGATTCATAACTTAAACCTACACGAGCATTTTCGGTTAATTTTGCAATACCTCCAATGTTAAAAGAAAAACCACTTCCGTAAGTGTAAATATTATTATCAAATAAAATTGTGCTAACTCCATTAGAAACTTGCGAAGTGTTTTCTTCGTATGTTGAAATATATTTGTTGTAATCTAAGAAACTTACATTTAAGTTGGCACCTAAATAAAATTTATTATCTATGTTCATACCAAAGTTTCCTGTTAGCTTACTATTGAAACCTGTAGTGTTTACAAGTGTTTCTTGATAGTAACTTCCGGGTGCTACGTTTAATGAATAGGTACCATTTGGTTCATTGTTTAAAATATAACCTTGGTAACCTAACATGGCCTGTTGTGATTGGAAACCATTTGGTTGTGAATTTAAAAAATCATATAAATCGCCAATTGATTCGCCAGGTCTTGTTTGAACTAAGTCCAATGCTACAGGGGATCCGTAGTTACCTGTGTTGGCATGATTTAAAAAATAGTTACCAATAGATTGGTTGTTAATACCTTGAATTTTGTATGAATTATCGAAATTAGATCGATTGTTTACAATTAATCCGAAATTGTAGTTTTTAATCTTGCTATCTTCTTTACCTGGTATAACAAAAACAGCTCCAAAATGCGAAAAGTCAAAGTCTGTTTTGTTTTCAGAACTATTAGTTTTTAAAAAATTAGAGGTGTTTTTTTTACTATTTAAATTTGCACCAAATGAAATATGGTTGTAATTGAAAATAGCTGAAGCAGCTGCATTATCTTGAATTGAAGAGATGTCTCCGCCAACAGCTCCAAATGCTCCACTCATAGCGTTATAACGGGCTGAACCGTTTAATTGATTTGTTCCGAATTTAATTGCTTCTGATGGCTCTAATTCTTGAGCCCATAATTGAGGAGCTAATAAAAGGCATCCTGCAAAATATATATACTTTTTCATAAATTTATTTTTTTATCTTCTACCAGAGCTCATTCTTCCACCACCAGAGTTTGAACTTCTCATTGGTGCCGATTGAAAATTGGCTCTTGAAGGTGTGTTTTGAATTGTAGTTCCTCTTGTGTTACTTCTGTTGAAATTATTATTTGTATTACGAGTGTTAATTCTATTGTCAGTATTTCTTATGTTAGAAGTTCTAGTGTTAATATTCCTGTCATTAATAGTGTTTACTCTTGAGTTTTCAATTCTACCATTGTTAAAATTGCTTAAACGCGTTGCGTTAACTCTTGAGTTTTCAATAGCCATTCTGCCGCTTCTGTTGTTGGAAGTACTATTTCTAGTGTCAGAAATTCTTGAGTTTCTTATGCTGTTAGAACTATATCTTGTGTTGTTAGAATAAGAAACGTTTCTAGGAACTCTGTAATATGGTGAGTGCCAACCGTTACCATAATAAGGATACCCACCGAAATAGTAAGGATTTCCCCATCCGTAGTAACCACCATAACCAAATCCCATATTCCAACCCCAGTAGCTGTTATAGCCAAAACCTAAGTTCCATCCATAACTAGGGTAGTAGTTGTTCCAACCCCAATAAGGACTATTGTAGCCATTATTGATATAAATGTTTGTTTGATTGTTGCTTTCTCCCCAACCAGGATAATAACCGTTTTCGTACGAAGTATAATTATCTACATCTGTGAAAATTTCAAAATCTGCGTTCTTTTTTTCGCTAAAATATTCTTCGTAATATGCGGTTTCATTATGTGTTACTGGAGCTTTTATTCTTTCGGCGTTGTAAATACCATCGGTGTCATAATAATTTGCGTTTAAAGAAGTACAAGAAACGCTAGCTATTCCAACAGTTAACATAAGTCCAACGCGGGTAGTTATGTTGTTTTTTTTAAAATATGTTTTCATTAGATGCAGTTTTTATTGTTGAACAATACAAAAATAGTTAGTTTTGTAGAATAAATGTGTTAATCTTTATAAAACAAATTTTATACCAATATATTAAAAATGAGCAAGAACATCACAAAAAGATCAGAGGATTATTCTAAATGGTATAATGAATTAGTCGTTAAGGCCGATTTAGCTGAAAACTCGGGAGTTAGAGGTTGTATGGTAATTAAACCGTACGGGTATGCGATTTGGGAAAAAATGCAAGCCCAATTAGATAAAATGTTCAAAGAAACTGGACATCAAAATGCCTATTTTCCGCTTTTTGTGCCCAAAAGTATGTTCGAAGCTGAAGAGAAGAATGCAGAAGGTTTTGCAAAAGAATGTGCTATTGTAACACATTATCGATTAAAAAATGATCCTGAAAATAAAGGAAAATTAATAGTAGATCCTAATGCAAAATTAGAAGAGGAGTTGATTGTACGTCCTACTTCAGAAGCAATTATTTGGCCTACTTATAAAAAATGGGTAAATTCTTACAGAGATTTACCATTGTTAATTAATCAATGGGCAAATGTAGTTCGTTGGGAAATGCGTACAAGATTATTTTTGCGTACAGCGGAATTCTTATGGCAAGAAGGGCATACAGCTCACGCAACTAGTGAAGAGGCTTTAGCAGAAGCTAAACAAATGCATCAGGTGTATACAGAGTTTGTTCAAGATTTCATGGCAATTCCTGTGGTTAAAGGAGCAAAAACAGAATCAGAAAGATTTGCAGGTGCTGTAGAGACATTTACTATCGAAGCTTTAATGCAAGATGGAAAAGCATTGCAAGCAGGTACTTCTCACTTTTTAGGACAAAATTTCGCTAAAGCTTTTGATGTGAAATTTGCAAATCAAGAAGGTAAATTAGAGCATGTTTGGGGTACTTCATGGGGTGTTTCTACTCGTTTAATGGGAGCTTTAATTATGACGCATTCAGATGATAATGGATTAGTTTTACCTCCGAATTTAGCACCAATTCAAGTAGTTATTGTTCCAATTCATAAAACAGATGAGCAATTAGCTGAGATTTCTGAACAAGTAAATGAGTTAGTTAAGAAGTTACGTAAATTAAACATAAGCGTAAAATACGACGATAGAACGAATCTTAAACCTGGATTTAAATTTAATGAACACGAATTAAAAGGAGTTCCGGTTCGTTTGGCTGTTGGTCCAAAAGATTTAGAAAGTGGTACTTATGAAGTAGCACGAAGAGATACTTTATCTAAAGAGGTAGTTTCAAAAGAAGGTATTGAAATGTATCTTGTTGATTTATTAGAAACTATTCAGAAAGAATTGTTTGAAAAGTCATTAGTTTATCGCGATGAACATATCACAGAGGTTAACTCGTTTGAAGAATTTGAAGATGTTTTAGAAAACAAAGGTGGGTTTATTTTAGCTCATTGGGATGGAACTCCTGAGACAGAAGAAAAAATAAAAGATCTTACTAAGGCTACAATTCGCTGTATTCCTTTAGATAGAAAAGAAGAAAAAGGAGTTTGTATTCTGACAGGAAAACCTTCAGAAGGGAGAGTTTTATTTGCGAAAGCATATTAAAAACAAAGAAAAAAGATATAGAAAATCAGTTTAGTTAAAACTAAACTGATTTTTTTTAAACTCTAAGTTTTTGGAAATGAATAACATTTAGTTGAAATTAAGTTTAGAGAGAAAAAAAGGTTTGTATATTCAAATTATATTATGATATTTGCACTCGCATAGCAGCAAAAGAGGTTCTTTAAAATTGTTGAAAAAATTAAAAAAATAATTTGCACGGTTTAAAAATAGTTGTATTTTTGCAACCGCAAATAAAAAGCAAACGGTCCGTTCGTCTAGGGGTTAGGACGCCAGGTTTTCATCCTGGTAACAGGGGTTCGATTCCCCTACGGACTACAAA
>NZ_CANRNX010000038.1 GCF_947632075.1 uncultured Flavobacterium sp. | reverse complement strand
ACTTTTGGTATTAAAACACCTTTGTCAGTAGCATTAATCTCTAATTGAGAAGATGCATTTGGCTCTAGGGTTCCAATTCCAACCTGTGCAAAAGCAGCACTTCCAATAAGAGCGAGTGCTAACGGGAGTAATTTGTTTTTCATAGCTTTTATATATAATTTAAGGTTAAACACCATAACATTTACACATTAACAAATATATTAAAAAAATAAGTATTTAACATTTATTTTTGAATTATTTGTTAATTTTTAAAAAAATTAAGATAATAAAAAAATAAATTATACAAAAAAATCAAATAAAACAAAGGTTTAGAAGCTTTCATTAAAAATTTGTAAAAGCAAAAAAAAGCTGTTTTCATTGTTTGAAAACAGCTTTTTTATAACATTAGAAACTAATTTTTAAATATCAAATCCGATATTTACACCTAATTTTAAGGAAATTAATTTTTGTAATTTTAATTTTAAATCTGGAATTGCAACTGATGAAATAACCTCATCAGTAAAAGCATACATTAATAATGCTCGAGCTTCCTTTTTAGGAATTCCACGTTGTTGCATATAAAACATTGCAGTTTCGTCTAACTGACCGATTGTACAACCGTGAGAACATTTTACATCATCTGCAAAAATCTCTAATTGTGGTTTGGTATTTAATGTAGCTTTATCTGTTAACAAAATGTTGTTATTCTGTTGAAATGCATCAGTTTTCTGTGCAATTTTATCAACATAAATCTTTCCATTAAAAACCCCAGTAGAACGATCGTTATAAATTCCTTTGTAATTTTGATGTGATTCACAATTTGGTTGCTCATGATTTACTAAAGTAAAATGATCAACATGTTGTTTATCTCCAATAATTGTTATTCCTTTTAAAGTAGAATCAATACGTTCACCTTTTTGATAGAAATTTAAATTATTTCTAGTAATATTTCCACCAAAAGAAAAAGTATGAACAGAAACTCTTGATTCTTGTTTTTGTTCTATAAATGTATTATCAACTAAGTTAGCTGATAACTTATCATTCTGTAACTTATAATAATCGACAATTGCACGCTTTTGAGCAAAAATTTCAGTTACCGAATTAGATAAAGCAGTAGCTTCTGATAAACTTTGATGACGTTCAAAAATCTGAACATGAGAGTTTTCACCAACTATAATTAAATTTCTTGGCTGAACAAAGTTTGAAGTATTACCTGTTGTGAAATATAAAATTTCAATAGGTTTTGCTACTACTGTAGATTTAGGAATGTTTATAAAAGCACCTTCTGCTGCATATGCTGTATTTAAGTTCGTTAAACTATCGTTTGAATCAATAGCTTTATTAAAATAAGCATCGATATACATTTTATACTTTGGCTTGGTTAAAGCAGAAGAAATTAAGCACACATCTAAACCATCGTGTGTTGTAGAGGATAAATGTGAAGAAAATACTCCATTTATGAATACCAATTTGTAAGTATCTACATTGTTTAAGAAATATTCTTTAACATCCTTCCATTCAACAGCCACTTCATTACTTGGCAAAATAGCAAAATCGTTATTCAAAACAGCGTTTAACGAAGTGTATTTCCAAGCTTCTTCTTTTTTTGTAGGAAAACCTTTATTTTCGAACACCTTTAATGCTTCTTTACGAACATTGTGTAAATCTGCATTCACATCAATTTTTTGTTCAAAAGCTAAAAAAGATGATAATAATTTATCTTTTAATTCCATGTGTTTATGTTTAAAGTTTAATGATTGATAATCTAAAGCGATTTTCAATATTTACTTTATTTAAGCCAATCGTATCCTTTTTCCTCAAGCTCAAGAGCAAGTTCTTTTCCACCAGTTTTTACGATTTTTCCATCGTGTAAAACGTGTACAAAGTCTGGAACGATATAATCTAATAAACGTTGGTAATGTGTAATTACAATAACAGCATTATTTTCTCCTTTAAGTTTGTTTACACCGTTTGCAACAATACGTAAAGCATCGATATCTAAACCAGAATCCGTTTCATCTAAAATAGCAACTTTAGGATCTAACATAGCCATTTGGAAAATCTCGTTACGTTTTTTCTCACCACCAGAGAAACCCTCGTTTAAAGAGCGTGAAAGAAATTTACGATCGATTTCTAATAAATCTGATTTTTCTTTAATTAATTTAAGCATTTCGTTAGCAGGCATATCTTCAAGACCTTTTGCCTTACGAGATTCATTAATTGCAGATTTAATAAAATTGGTTACAGAAACACCTGGTATTTCAACAGGATATTGAAACGATAAGAAAATACCTTTATGAGCTCTTTCTTCAGGAGCTAAGTCTCCTAAATCTTCACCATCTAAAATAATTTCTCCTTGTGTAACTTCAAAATTTTCGTTACCTGCAATTACAGATGATAAGGTTGATTTACCAGCACCATTTGGTCCCATAATTGCGTGAACTTCTCCGGCTTTAACTTCAAGGTTAATGCCTTTTAATATTTCTTTATCCTCAACAGAGGCATGTAAATTTTTAATTGTTAACATTTGTACAAGATTTGAGATTTGAGATTTGAGATATTAGATCTGTAATCTTAAATCAATATTTATAATGTAATTTAATATCTAATTTGATTTCTTAAAATAAGCTAAATTATCCTACAGAACCTTCTAATGAGATTTCTAATAACTTTTTAGCTTCTACAGCAAATTCCATTGGTAACTTATCTAAAACTTCTCTTGAGAAACCGTTTACAATTAAAGCAATAGCTGTTTCTGTAGGAATTCCACGTTGATTACAATAGAAAATTTGATCTTCACCAATTTTACTTGTGGTAGCTTCGTGTTCTAACTTTGCTGAAGCATTCTGAGATTCAATATAAGGGAACGTGTGCGCTCCACATTCGTTACCCATTAGTAATGAATCACATTGAGAGAAGTTACGAGCATTTTCTGCACGAGGACCAATTTTTACTAATCCACGGTAAGAGTTTTGTGATTTACCTGCAGAAATACCTTTTGAAATAATGGTAGACTTAGTATTCTTTCCTAAGTGAATCATTTTAGTTCCTGTATCTGCTTGTTGGTAATTATTTGTTACCGCAATGGAATAGAATTCTCCAACTGAATTATCTCCTTTTAAAATACAAGAAGGATATTTCCAAGTTACAGCAGAACCTGTTTCAACCTGAGTCCAAGAAACTTTTGCATTTTTCTCTGCAAGAGCACGTTTAGTCACAAAATTGAAAACTCCACCTTTACCTTCTTTATCACCTGGGAACCAATTTTGAACCGTTGAATATTTGATTTCAGCATCATCCATAGCGATTAATTCAACTACAGCAGCGTGTAATTGATTTTCATCACGAGAAGGAGCAGTACAACCTTCTAAATAAGAAACGTAAGAACCTTCATCTGCAATTAACAATGTACGTTCAAACTGTCCTGTTCCTGCTTGGTTAATACGGAAGTAAGTTGATAACTCCATTGGACAACGAACTCCTTTTGGAATATAACAGAAAGATCCATCAGAGAAAACAGCAGAGTTCAAAGCTGCATAAAAGTTGTCTGTTGTAGGAACTACAGAACCGATATATTTTTGAACCAATTCTGGATGCTCTTTAATTGCTTCAGAAATAGAACAGAAAATAATACCTTTTTCACTTAAAGTTTCTTTGAATGTAGTAGCAACAGAAACTGAATCCACCACGATATCCATCGCAATGTTGTTCATACGTTTTTGCTCTTCAAGTGAAATTCCTAATTTTTTATACATCTCTAATAATTCAGGATCTACATCATCTAATGTTTTATTAGGATCAACATCTTTAGGTGCAGAATAATAAGAAATAGCCTGAAAATCTGGCTTTTCATAAGTAACATTAGCCCATTCTGGTTCTTCCATTTCTTGCCATATTCTAAAAGCATCTAAACGCCATTCAGTCATCCATTCTGGCTCATCTTTCTTTTTAGAAATAGCACGAATAATATCTTCATTTAGTCCCACAGGAAAAGTTTCGGCATCTAACTCCGTGTAAAAGCCGTACTCGTATTCCTTAGTTTCTAATTCTTTTTTTAAATCTTCTTCAGTGTACTTATTCATAAGTTATATATTTCAAAACGATATACGTTTTGCTTTATTATCTAAATTTCAAAAAATTATAGCGAAAAACTTTCACCACAACCACACGTTCTAGCAGCATTAGGATTATTGAATACAAATCCTTTACCGTTTAAACCTCCAGAATATTCTAAAGTTGTACCAATTAAGTATAAAAAGCTTTTTTTATCTACAGCAATTTTCACACCTGCATCTTCAAAAACTTTATCATCTTCACTAATCTGTTTATCAAACTTTAATTCATATTCTAAACCTGAACATCCTCCACTTTTTACACCTACGCGAACGAAATCGTTAACAGGATCAAATCCATCATCTTCCATAAGAAGACAAACTCTTTTAGCTGCAGATTCTGAAACTTTTATCATGATTTTATAGTTTTTAACTTTGTCATTTGCAAAGATACCAATAAATATGATTTTTATCATGGTCAATAACATTTTTATAACTTATTGGCAGATAAAGTTTTTCTATACAAAAAAAACCATCTCTGATGAGATGGTTTTTTATTTTTATTCTAAATTGATTAGAATGAATATTTAACAGATAAGTTCCATGTTCTTCCGTATCCGAAATACACTTGGTTGTCTGTGTTAAGACCTTTGTAAGTTGAAGCTCCTTCTGCAGTTTTGATTGCAGTTCTTGATTGTGAAATATATTCAGTATCGAATAAATTGTTCACGTTAACTCTGAAACTTAAAGCATTTTTACCTGCTAATTGTAAACGGTAAGAAACACCTGCATCAACTAATTGGTAAGAAGGTAACTCTAAATTATCTTTAGCTTGAACGTCTGCATATAAGTTTTGGTAATATCTGTAGTTAGCATCTACAGATAAATTAGGCATAATTTTATATTTAGCTCCTAAACCAAAAACAGTTTGTGCAGCGTTACCTACTTTACCTCCGTCTAAATCAGTAACAGTTGTTCCTAATAAATCACGTTCTTCATTTCTAACTTCTTGAACAGCATTTCCTTTGTAAATCCAGTCTCCGATAGAAGCGAATCCAGTTACATCTAAATTATATAAAGGTTTTGCTTGTACATCAATCTCAATACCTCTGTGTTGTTGTTTAACACCACGATTAACGAAATATAACATACTGTTTTCATTTAAACCAATTTCTCCTGTTGGATCGTATTGTTCAATTTGTGCAGCTGTTGCTGTACTTGAACTTGATTCAACTCTGTTTGCCCAAGTAGTTTGGTAAGCATTAACATTTACAGCAACAAATTCTGAAGTGAATTTATAACCTAATTCTAAACCAACAATGTCTTCATTTTTAGTAAATGGATTTACATCGTTTTTGAAGTTCAAATAAATGTTATCATGAAAAGGTTGACGTGAATAGAATCCAGCGTTTCCGAACACCATGTGCTCATCATTAAATTTATAACTTAATCCTCCTTTAACGTTGTAACCAACATTGTTAACTTTTTCAGATTTAGTATTTCCGTCTAAATATTGGTAATTATCATAACGTACGTGAGATTGATTTGATAAAGCTCCTTGGAAGAAAGCAGAAAAATCATCAGTTGCATATTCTAATTGAGTAAAAACACCACCGTAGTTTATTGTTTCTGAATAATCCCATCCGATACGTTGATCGTGAGCTTTAGCAAATTTCCCTAAAGCTTTCCAAGGATTAGTTGAATAAACGTCAGTAACGTTATATTCTCCTAATCTTACATTACGTTTGTCTGTGAAGTATTGACCACCGAAATTGTCGGCCATTTGTTTGAAGTGTTCTCCTGTATATGAACGAAAATCGATACCTGCATTCCATGTTAAATTATCATTGAATTTCTTTTGGTAATTTGAAACGATTCCGTACCAAGCGTGGTTATTAACAGAAGATCTTAAAATTGTAGATGCTGCACCATTTGCAACGTTGTTATCGTAGATAGATTGTAAATCGATTGTTCCGTCTTCTAAAGTATTGTAACGGCCACCTTCTGTTCCTGTTCCTCCACCTCTACCGAAAGAAGCATAAACAACAGTTGATAAGCTTGAAGTTTCATCGATATTCCAATCCCAGTTTAAGTTCATTACTGGTTTGTGGTAGTAATTTTTACGAATGTTATACTTTTCTCCGTTTAACATTCCCCAGTTATTGTTATATCTTAAACCAAATTTTTGGTAGTCACTAATTTTCTTAGCGTAATTTTGGTCATGCCATTGTGGAGCACCTGTAACTAAAAAGTTGAAGTTATGATTGTCATTTAATTTATAACCAACAGAAACAAAATAGTTTTGACCTTGCCCTGCAGTCATATCATTATATCCATCACCTTGCCAGTGAGAAAATAATGCAGAAACACCCCAACCATTTTCTAATAATCCTGTGTTTCCTCCAACAGTAAATTTATAAAAATTATCGTTAGCAACCATTCCTTTTACAAAACCTCCTGCTTTCATTTCAGTAGCTTTAGTAATAAAGTTAATAGTACCACCTACTGAAGAAATTGCTAATTTTGATGAACCTAAACCACGTTGAATTTGAATTGCATTTGCGATGTCAGACATTCCAGACCAGTTTGACCAATACATATTCCCATCTTCCATTCCGTTAATTGGTTGTCCGTTTAATAAGAATGCTGTGTTTGATTGATCGAATCCACGTGTGTACATTTGTGTATCACCGAATCCGCTTGATTCACTTGTTACATAAACTGAAGGTGTGTTAACCATAGTTTTTGTAATATCGCCAGCACCAACTTTCTCTTCGATTTCAATTGCTTTGATTGTTGATACTGCGATTGGTGTTTTACGTCCGTCAGCAACGTCAATTACACCACGAGCCATAACTACAATTTCGTCTAACGACTGTTCATCTTGGTTGATGTAAATTGTACCTAAGTTAACTTCATTTGTACTATTCATGTTAAAGTTAACCGTTTTTGTTTGGTAACCTAAGTATGAAACTTGTACTTGACCTTGAGTGAATTCTGTAGTTAAAGTAAATACACCGTTGTTTTCAGAGTAAGCTCCGTTTGCTGTGCCTTTAATTACAATTTCTGCTCCTTCAATAGCTGTTTTAGTTGTTGAGTCGAATACAACTCCGTTAATTTTATTTTGGGCGTAAGTCATTGACCCTGTGAATAAAATTCCTAAAACTAATAAACTTTGAAATTTTTTCATTTCTGTTGTGTTTGTAGTATGTTTTGAAAATTATTAAAATTTCAAACAAAATTATATCTTTTTTTTATCATAAAACAACAAAAAAACTTCTTAATAAAAATATAACATTAGAGTAAAGTTTAAATAAAATTAACGTTATAACTGTTTAAATTTTATTTTTATAAACAAATTTAAAGATTATTAATTTTTAAAATATAAAATATCAAAAATTGAATCTAGTTTTTAAAGTTAAAATAAATTAACTGGAGATTAAAAACATAAAAAAAGCAACTTATTCAGTTGCTTTTTTGTAAGAATTATTTGTTTTGTCGACATCTGCCATTAATTCAGAAGGATCAATATAAATTGCTTCAACTTCACCTTTATTTTTATTAATTTCGAAATTAAATGTAGGATATGCCCAATCCCAACCTTTTAAAATAGTTCTTTGAATGCCTTCATAAGGATTTTCTTTATTCCAACGCATTAAAGTATTTGGAATATAAAAAGATTCGAAAGTACCATCTGTGTAAGCTATTAAAACATCTAAAGGCATAGGTGTTCTGCCAATACGTTCAAGTGTTACTATAGTTTTATCATCTTTAGAACTAACTTCTTTTATTCCGTAATTTACAGTGTTTGTTGTTTGTGTCCAATCTAATAAATACCAATCTAAATTTGCTCCCGAAACTCGTTCTGCCGTACGTTTAAAATCATTTGGTGTTGGATGAGAAAAACGATAATCATAATAAAAACGTTTTAAAGTTTCCATGGTTTTATCAAATCCAATAATATAAGATAATTGAGTAATAAAAACAGCACCTTTACTATATGCAGAAATTCCGTAATTCATATTATCATCATAACGATCGGAATGTGTAGAAAGTGGTTGTTCTCCTCCTTTTTTAACCATGTAGAAATAGTTATTGTACATAGATTGAAACGGATTTTCATCTTCTTGATTTTCTTTTTCCATGATTGAATTCACTGCAAAATCAGAAATGAAAGAAGTAAAACCTTCATCCATCCATTCGTGTTTAGATTCGTTAGTTGCTAATAAATGTTGAAACCACATATGAGCTAATTCATGAGCAGTAACGCCAATTAAACTTGTTAAACTTCTGTTACCTGTAATCAGAGTACACATGGCATATTCCATTCCACCATCTCCTCCTTGAATAACCGAATATTGTTTGTAAGGATATTGACCGATTGTAGTATTAAAAAACTCTAATAATTGAACAGTTTTTGGTTGTAGTGCTTTCCAGTTATCAATGATTTCTTTATTGTTTTTATATAAGAAATGTAATTCAACATCATTAGGTCCTTTTACACGATCATGAATAAAATCAGGATCACCACCCCATGCAAAATCATGAACATTAGGAGCTACAAAATGCCACGTTAATGTTTTTTGTTTTTTTGGAATTTTAACTTCAATTCCTTCATCTTGATATCCATGACCTATTTCATTAGGATTTTGTAAATATCCTGTACCACCAATTGTATATGATTTATCGATTGTAATCTTAACATCGAAATTTCCCCAAACACCGTGAAATTCTCTTCCGATATACGGATCGGCATGCCATCCTTCAAAATCAAACTCGGCCATTTTAGGATACCATTGCGTCATTGATAAAGCAACGCCTTCTGCAGAATTTCTTCCTGCTCTACGAACCATTACTGGAACTTGTCCATCAAAATTCATAGTCAGCAAAGTAGATTTTCCAGGTAATAATGGTTTAGCTAAATCTACTTCTAAAATAGTACCTACAACTTTAGTTTGTAAAGCAATACCGTCTTGCTTTAAATTAGTAACATTTAAATAACCAATTTCATTTGGTTTAAACTTGGTAATTTTACTTTCTTTAATAGTCTGTCCGTCTGCTCCTTTAAAGCTTTTTACCATTCGTTTATCTGGATCTGAAATTGCAGTTAAACGAGCATCCATTTCGCTACCTGGCTGAAATGCATTAAAATACAAATGGTAGAAAACTCGCTTTAAAGTATCTGCCGAATTGTTTGTGTAAGTCAACTCTTGAGTACCTGAATATTGAAACTTTTCAACATCCATTTTTACATCCATTTTATAGTCAACATGTTGTTGCCAATATCCTGGATTTGGATTTTTATGTTGTGCATGAGCAACAAAACCAATACTTAAGAAAAAGAATAATAGTTTTTTCATGATTAAATTTTTAAAAAAATCCACTTACTACTCAAAGTAAATTAAGCAATAAGTGGATTTGATATTTTGAAGTATAATAAAATTATTTTCCTCTTGAAACTTTATCAGCTAAAATTAATGCGTTGTAAGCATTTACAAATTTTCCTGAAGTTGATATTTCTTGGAAGTTACGTTTATCGTCTTTATCTCCAGAAACGATAACTTCTTGTTTAACAGACACACCAGAATCCATAATAATTTGTTTTACTTGTGCAGCAGTTAAGTTTGGATAATAAGAACGAATTAATGCAGCAACACCAGCTACGTTAGGTGAAGCCATTGAAGTTCCTTGTAAATATTCGTATTTTCCATAAGGAGTTGTAGCATAAATTTTAACTCCAGGAGCAAATACATCTACATCTTTATTACCGAAGTTTGAGAAGTTTGCAACCATACCTTCACCAAATTTTGGATTTAAAGCTCCAACAACTAAGAAGTTATCAGCAAATTCTTTAGGTGCATTTAAATTTCTATCGTTAGGGTAACGCTCAACATCTCCAGTTGAAGGATTTAAATCTAATGCATCATTTCCAGCAGCAACTACGATTAATACATCTTTAGAAGCTGCATATTTAATTGCGTCTTGAACCCATTCATTATTTTGAGAGAAATATTTTCCGAAACTTCCATTAATAACTTTTGCTCCATTGTCTGCTGCATAACGAATAGCTAAAGCAATATCTTTATCATATTCGTCACCGTCTGGAACAGCACGTAAAGACATAATTTCTGTAACTTCAGAAGCAACTCCATCACCACCTAAACCGTTTCCTCTTGTTTGTGCAATAATACCTGCAACGTGGGTACCGTGTTTAGCGTGATCACGATCTCCCATTACATCGTTATCTCCGTAATTTATATCATTAATATCATACGGATTATCTCCAACAACTGCTCTACCATTGAAGTTCACATTTAAATGAGAATCCATTTGGCTTGAAATATAATTTTTGAAATCTGCTAAATAAGCATTTGTTCTACCAGCTTTATATAAAGCATACATAACTTTTTTAGCTTCTAAAACATTCTCTGGTGCTGTTTCTACAATTGCTTCTAAATCCTCAGTTGTATAAACTTCTTTACCTAAATGTTTTACAATAGTTTCGTTAGCAGTTTCTAATACAACTAAACGATCTTGTAAAGGTTTTAATTCAGCAATTTTTTCATCTAATTCAGCTTTTGCACGTTTGTAAGTTTCAGAACCATCGTCACCTTTCTTAACAATACGAGTCATTTCTAAATTCTCTGCGTTAGATTTTCCTAAGAAATTCCATCCGTGAATATCATCTTTATAAATGCTTTTTTTGTTTTTCTTCTTGTTAGCTTTAGAAGTATTTTTGTTATAAATCTGAGGTTTTAAATCTTCATGATCAATTTCGATACCTGAATCAATAACTGCAACAATTACTTTGTTACCAACTTTATCTTTAATAATTTCTGCATAAGCACGATCAACAGACATTCCTGGAATAGTATCATTAATGATATCTAAATGACTCCAACGTTGTAAATCTTCTTCAGATAAATTAGATTTTCTTGTTGGTAAATGATCTGCATTTTCAATAGGTTGTAAAGTACTTAAGTTAGGTAACTTGTTTTTTTGTGTACTACAACTTGTTAAAGCTAATGCTAAAGCAGCTGATAAGTAAATTGTTTTGTTAAAATTCATGATGTTAATTATTTATATTTGAATTAGTCAACCTTTATAAAATATTGTTACACTTAACCTTAAGTTTAACATTTTGTAAATAAAACTATTTGGTTTTCTAAAAAGGTAAAATTAATAATTTTTAATAGATATGAAAATTATTAAAATGTAATGTTAACTATAGCTAATAAATTAAGTATTTGTAATTTTGCCTTTTATTTTCATGAAATGAACAACAAATATTCGAAAGAAGAAAAATTAAAGAAACAAAAACATATCGATTTACTTTTTAGTGAAGGAAAATCGGTGTCTAAATATCCGCTTCGTTTGGTTTATGTTCCGTTAGAAGAAAATGAAGTTCCGTTAGAATTTGGTGTTTCGGTTTCTAAACGTTATTTCAAAAAAGCAGTTGATCGAAATTATTTTAAACGTGTTTTACGTGAAACTTTCCGTTTAAATAAAAATATTTTATATGATGCCTTGGATAAACCTTATGCCATGATGTTTTTTTATCAAACAAAAGATAGACTAACATACGCAGAAATTGAAACTAAAACTAAGGTTATTTTTGAGAAATTTATTGAAACTATAAATAAAGAAAATCAAAAAACTGAATCTTAATTTTAATTATTCAATAATAAAATATACCGTTTTTTTAAGTATAAAAAAACAGCTCTAAAGCTGGATTTTTTATTTTATTTGCATTTGTACATGCGGAATATCATCTTCTAAATACACTGCCGAAGTAGTTACAAAACCATGTGCTGCATAAAACTTTTGTAAATGTTCTTGAGCAGAAATAGTAATCTCTTCTGTATTAAAATGATTATGAACAGCATCAACTGCTGCATTTACTAAAACGTATCCTAACTTTAAATTTCGTTTTGAAGGTGCAACTATTACTCGACCAATTGAAGCTGTAGGATATTTAATCCCTTTTTCAAAAATTCGGGCATAAGCCAACAAATCGTTATTTTCTGAAATCAAAACATGCAAAGCTTTGTCATCATCACCATCTAAATCTTGATAAACGCAATTTTGCTCAACTATAAACACTTCATTTCTTAACGATAATAATTTATATAATTCGTGAACAGAAAGTTCGTTAAAAGGCTTTATTTCAATTTTCATTATCGAAAAAATTTAGTGTTTTAATTATAGCTTCCATCTCAAACAAAAAATCACGTTTTGTTTTGTACGGATTATTCACAAAAGCCTGAAGCATTAAATATCTGTCAAAATATTCATCTCTAACAGCAAAAGTTAAAAAAGGTCCACTCATAAAATCGTTTTCCATTTCCCAGATTCCTTTAATTTCATAAGCTTGAAACTGCTGAATGTTAGTGTTTCTAAAAGAAGGAAAAAAACCTTTTTCTGTAATCATATAAGAATTTTCTGCCGATCCTTGAACATAAATTTTTGAAATCGAATCTTGTGCTTTAATTAAATTTGATTCGATATCATTTCTGTTATTTTCAATTTCCGAAATGGGAATTTCATAAATAATTAAATTACAATTTCCAGAAGGCAAATCTTTCTGAAACCATAAAAAATTATGATCCTCTAAAACCAATTGAAATGTTTGCGGAATTTTTATAGTACAAGCAAAAAAATCTTTTACAATTTTGGTATTTAAAAGCTCACTTCTAACTAATTTATGTTGCTCTTCATTTAATTCAGAATTTCTAAAAACAGAAACAATTGAGTCTGCATGAACCCTAAAATTTTTAATTAATTCATTATTTGTTTGAGCTTGAACTAAAAACAAGTTTTGTGGCGTAGCATAAACACTTTTTTCTAAAGAAAATGAATATTTTTTTTCATTAGAAAACATCACAATATTACGCGAAGTTTTGGCTCTTGAATTAAATATATTCGGACTGTATTGATCTATATTAAAAATAGGCTCTTCTTTATCTAAATTAAAATATATACGAGCTAAATCTTTGCGAATGCTATCTCCTACTTCACCGTTCCATAAATCATCTTCTATAACAACCGTTACATGATTCCTTGCTCCAAAAGATGGAGATAAATTTCCAAGTTTTATTTCGTTCTTATTTGAACAAGAAGACAGAAAAAAAATCGCAAAAATTAAACAGATATATTTCAACTAATTTCTAAAGATTATATTTTTATTTTCATTCCAGGTTTTAAACTACTTGCATTTTTGATGTTATTTTTTTTCATCAATTGCGCTACGGTAACATTTTTATATTTTTTGGCAATTCCGCTTAAAGTATCGCCTTTTTTAACCACATGAATTTGATTTGATTTTTGTGTTTTTGGCTTTACTGAAGCTACAGCACTTTCTTTTTCTGAAATTAAATCTTGAATAAGATTATTAGACTCTTTATAATTTTTCTGATAATCTAAATAAGCATAAATTTTCTTTTCATTCGACGTAAATCGAGCAATTTTATCAATTGGTAAACGAAGTGAATGACGCTGAGCATCATAATTCGGAATAAAATCTAATTTATACTTTGGGTTTAATAGTTTAATTTCCTCAACGGGAATATCTAATAATTCAGAAATTTCGTTGAATGATATGGCACTCTTTAAATGAATCGTATCTGTTTTAATGTACGGAAGAGTAGCTTTTTTAGGAACAATTCCGTGTTCTTTATGATATTCATAAATATACAAGGTTGCTAAAAATGCAGGAACATAACCTTGAGTTTCTTTAGGAAGATAATTTCTAATTTCCCAATAATTTGTTTTTCCTCCAGAACGACGAATGGCTTTTGAAACTGTTCCAGGTCCAGAATTATAAGATGCTAAAACCATTTCCCAGTTTCCAAAAACTTCATACAAATCTGCTAAATATTTAGCAGCTGCATCTGTAGATTTTAATGGATCTGAACGTTCATCAACATACGAATTTACTTCTAATCCGTATTGTTTTCCGGTTGGATACATAAATTGCCAAAGTCCCGTTGCTCCAACTCTTGATTTTGCTTTTGGGTTTAAAGCTGACTCAACAATTGCTAAATATTTAATCTCTAAAGGTACATTTCGTTTTGCTAAATGTTCTTCGAACATCGGGAAATAGTATTCAGAAACTCCCATCAAACGCTCAAAAGATTTTGATCTGTTTTTTAAGAAGTTTTTGATTACTTTCTCTAAAGTTGGACTGTACTTAATATCGAATGGATATTTTTTGTCTAATTGAGCTAATCGAGTTTTTAAAACATCGGTTGGTAAATTGTATGCAACATCTTCATCTAAATAAACGCTATTAATATCCGTTTCCATGTCTGTAAACATATCTTCGTTTAATAATTCGTTTATCCATTTTTTGTCAATGACTGCACCTGCTTTATGATTCACAAAAGTTTTCTTTATAGAATCTAAGTAGATTTGTGGGGTTTGAATTTCTTTTGGAAGAACTTTAATTTCAGCTTCTGTTTCTTGAGCAAAAGTAGTTAAAGAAAAAATTCCAAAAAGAAAAGCGGTAAGTTTTGTTTTCATAGCTTAACTACTTTTCAGTTTTTGATTAATATTAAAAACCACATTGCATTTTACTGCAATGTGGTTTAAGTTACTATTTTAAAATAGCAGCAATTCCAGGAAGTTTTTTTCCTTCAAGCATTTCAAGCATAGCACCACCACCGGTAGAAACATAGCTCATTTTTGGTTCTAAACCAAATTGCTTTACTGCTGCAACTGAATCACCACCACCAACTAACGAGAATGTTCCGTTTGTAGTAGCTTCAGCAATATAATTTCCTAAAGAAATTGTACCGTTTGCGAATTTCTCTAATTCAAAAACTCCTAATGGTCCATTCCAAAGAATGATTTTAGATTCAGCAATTACAGGTTTTAAACTTTCTAAAGTTTTTGGTCCTACATCTAAACCTTGCCATCCATCAGGAATTTCGTTTACATTTACAATTTTAGTATTTGCATCGTTTGAAAAACTATCGGCAATTATCACATCAACTGGTAAATGAATTTGAACGTTTTTAGCTTTAGCTTTTTCCATAATTTCTAAAGCTAAGTCAAGTTTATCATCTTCAACAATTGAATTTCCGATTTTACCACCTAATGCCTTAATGAAAGTAAAAGTCATTCCTCCACCAATAATCATGTGATCAATTTTATCTAAAATATTCTCTATGATTGTAATTTTTGAAGAAACTTTTGAACCACCTAAAACTGCAGTAACAGGTTTTTCTGTTGAATTTAATACTTTGTCAATACTTTCGATTTCTTTAGATAACAAGAAACCAAAACATTTATTTTCTGGAAAAAATTGAGCTACAATAGTTGTAGAAGCATGTGCTCTATGTGCAGTTCCGAAAGCGTCGTTTACATAAATATCACCTAAATTAGCTAATTGATTAGCAAAATTCTCATCACCTTTTTCTTCTTCAACATAAAAACGAAGATTTTCTAATAAAATTATATCACCAGGTTTAGCGTTTGCAACTACCGCTTCAACTTCAGTACCAACAGAATCGGAAACAAAGGTTACTTTTCTTCCTAAAACTTTTTCTATTGTAGATACAATGTGTTTTAATGAAAATTTATCTTCTGGACCATTCTTTGGTCTTCCTAAATGAGACATTAAAATTGCAATACCACCATCGTTGATAATTTTTTCAATTGTTGGTTTTGCAGCAACAATACGGTTATCGTCAGTTACATTAAAATCTGCATCTAAAGGCACATTGAAATCTACACGTACAATTGCTTTTTTGTTTTTAAAATTAAAATCTGAAATTGTTTTCATTCTGAAAATTAATAGCGTTGAGTTGTTTATAATTTCACAAATATAAAAAAAATATACTTTTGTTTTTTTTAAACTGAAATTTTAATATCAGCTAATATTATATTAAAGTTTTAATTTTAAAGTATTTAGAATTAAAAAATCAGTTTTTTAGAGCTGATTTTTTAATTAGTAAGCTGCAGTAAAACGTTTTTTAATAAAATGTGGAAATTCTAATTCATCTACAATTGCAACTGCAACATCTTCTGCAGATAAAATACTTCTACCTTCTTCATTAAAAACAGGTTCATTCAAAGCTGTTCTGTAAGAACCTTTACGAACACCAGAAGTACCTGGATGCATTTCTAATGCTGGACTAAAAAATGTCCAATCTAAAAAGGTATTTTCTAATAAAATATTTAAATAATCACGTGCAGCAGTTGCACCTGGTTTAATTTCTGAAGGAAAATCTGCTCCATCAACTAACTGATTACCATCTTTATCATATAAACTACCAGCACCACCAACAACGATAAATCGTTTAGTTCCAGCTCGAATAACTGCCTTTTCAATTGAAATTGATCCAGCCATAAAGTCATTATAAATATTAGGATTTGTCCATCCTGCATTATATGCACTAATTACAGCATCTGCAGCATTAATTGCATTTACAAATTTGTCAGTTTGATTAACGTCAATTGCCTCATATTCAACTTTATCATAATAAGGAATTTTACTAATATCTCTCGCTACAGCTTTTACTGAATGTCCGCGATCAACTAATTCTTTTAAAATTTTTGAGCCTACAAAACCAGAAGCTCCAACTAATACTACTCTCATAATTTATTTTTTATAATTAAAAAGAAGAAATAACTTCTCTTACTAAAGTTCATTCTAATAAAATTACAAATTATAATTACATGGCATTCTATAATTTTTGTTAAAAATATGATTAAAGAAATCTTGTAAAATAGGTGCTTTTTTTATATTTTTGATGTATGAAATTTGCTAATATTATTGGTCAAAATAACATTAAAAAGCACTTAACTCAAAGTGCAAATTCTGGCCGAATTCCTCACGCACAATTATTTATCGGACCAGAAGGATCTGGTGTTTTACCTTTGGCAATTGCTTATGCGCAATTTATAATTTGTAAAAATTCTGGTGAAGAAAATTCTGGCGGAAATGCTGCTTGTAATTTAAAATTTGAAAATTTTCAACACCCAGACATTCATTATGTATTTCCAGTTGCAACCAATGATTCTGTAGGAAGCAAACCAATTAGTGATAATTTTATGGATCAATGGTTTGAATTTTTAAAAAATGATATCTATGGAAATTTAAACGATTGGTATGAACACTTAGATATTAAAAATAAACAAGGAAACATTAGTGTACACGAAGCATCTAACATCTTAAAAAAACTTTCTTTAAAATCATTTGAAGGTGGTTATAAAGTAATGATTATTTGGATGGCCGAAAAAATGAATGTTGAAGCTTCTAATAAATTATTAAAACTTTTAGAAGAACCAACAGAAAAAACAGTTTTCATTTTAATTGCCGAAGATGAAAAAGCTATTTTACAAACTATTTTATCTCGATGTCAGGTTTTAAAATTTAATCAATTAGCAGCCAATGACATTCAAGAAGCTTTAGTAAAAAATGAAAATTGTGATGTTTCCGAAGCTGCAACAATTGCAAACGCTTCTCAAGGAAATTATAATAAAGCTTTAAAAATTTTAAATCATACAGAAAATGATTTACCTTTTGAAAAATGGTTTATTACTTGGGTTCGAGCAGCTTTTAGAGCTAACAAAAATGCTAAAGTAATTGCAGATTTAATTAATTGGAGCGATGAAATTTCTGCAATTGGAAGGGAAAAACAAAAGAAATTCTTAGAATATTGTATGGAAATGTTCCGTCAGGCATTACTTATAAACTACAAAGTCAATCAGTTAGTTTATATAACTCCTGAAGATCCGTCTTTTAAATTAGAAAAATTTGCTCCGTTTGTAAACGATAAAAATATATTAGATATTTTCGATGAACTTTCTGATGCTATGTATCACGTGGAACGTAACGGAAATCCGAAAATTATTTTTACAGATTTATCAATTAAACTAACTCGTTTAATTCACAGAAAATAAAAAAACCGATTTCAAATTGAAATCGGTTTTTGATTTTATAATTTGTAAGAAAAAGTAAAATCTAAAGGAATAAAGAATTTAGAATTTGAATAATCTTTTTGGAAAGAAACTGAATAACCAGCTCCGATTCCCCATTCAAAACCAAAATTAGATTTTCCGAAATTTCTACTAAAATTCCACATTGGTGCAATAGTGAATTGATTGCGAATTAAAGATTTTTCAACAGAAGTAATGGTTGCAAAATTTCCGTAATACTGAGCTTTTAATGACACAAAATTCCCAGAATTATTTTTCATATTTAAACCTTTCGCTTCGCGTTTTTCTAAATTGTAGTAATAACGCCCTTCTGCATTTAAAGATGGAGCCAAAATTAATTTGTTGTTTTCTTGTGAAACATTGTAATACGTTTCATAACTTAACTCACCTTTTAAAGTAAAACGATCATTTAAAACATGTTCGTAAGAAACTCCTAATCCAGAAAGATTGGTATTAATTTCCCAAAGAGACTGTAATTCTGAAGATTTAGTTTCAGTGTTTTCTTGTTAAAAAGTTGCTACAGAAAATAATCCTGCAGCGAATAAAAAAATCTTTTTCATTTAAATAAATTTATGCAAAGATACAACTTAAACATCAAGAGTTGCTTTAAATAATCTAAGTTCTTCCCAAGTAATTGTATCACCAACTTCGGCTTTAATTTCTGTTAACGATTTATCGCCATAATCTTTAAAAGCATTTTCTAAATCTTTAATTCTGTTTTTTGGAATAATTTCTGAAATTTTAATTTTCTTCTGTGCAATCAATTTAGCTAAATGTCCGTAAATAGTTTGCGGCGTTAATTTTCTAAAATCGGCAATTTCTTGAATCGTTTTTTTCTTCAACCACAATTCAAAAGTAATATCTGTTGTTGCTTTCTTCTCAGATTTCTGAATAACCTTTTTCTCGTAGTAACCATCTTCAGCGAAATCATCATCTTCAAAATTTAAACTTGTTTTCGTGATAATATCCTGAATCGTTACCAAATGATTGATACGATATTCGGCCAAAGAATTCAGCTGTAAAGTTTCTTTTGTAATTGGTTGACCTTCTGCAACAGCAATCATAATGCGATTCATTTTCTTCAATTGTAGAACTAACTGAATTTGAAGCGTTTCCAAATCAAGAAGTTCCTCATAGAAACCACGCATCTTTTTGGTACGCTTCACTTTCTCTAAAGTGAACAAAGTTTCAAAAGCCAACTGGTCTAATTTCGGATAAAAGTATTCATAAGCCTTTTCAAAGCGCTCTTGTAAGTACGCTATATTTAGCGTATTCGAAGAGAATATCGAATGAATTTGTTTTATGAAATTCTCAGCGTGTTGAAAATTTGTTTTTATACGTTCTAACTGCTGTTGAGCCCACGAATAATACTGATATTTTTTACTTTTTTCAGATTCAATTTCAAAGCTTCGAACCAGAGTAACCCACTCCGTCATTGGTTCAAACCATGAAAAAGTTTGTATAAGATTGAATTTCAAGAAGTTTATGGTTTCTTGAGCCAAATCTTGCTCTAAAATTTCGGCATCTTTTCTGTTTTTTGAATAATTTATGACATCTTCATCGGACGAAACACCATTCAAATCGATCGCAGATAGCAAAATTAAGCCATTTAAGCTACGTAAACGGGAAAGAGCAACGTAGGCTTGTCCGGATACAAAAACATTCGAAACATCCAACACAGCCTTTTCAAACGTTAAACCTTGAGATTTATGAACTGTAATTGCCCAAGCAAGCTTAATTGGGTACTGTGTGAACGTGCCGAGAATCTCTTCTTCGACCTGTTTTGAATCTGGATTTATTTTATAACGAATATTCTGCCATTCGTATTTATCGACTTCGATGGTTTTCTTGTCTTCCGGAAAATAAACCAAAATCTCTTGAGCAGACAAAGACGATATAACGCCCATCTTTCCGTTGTAGAATTTTTTTTCGTAGGATATGTCATTCTTGGTAAAGATGATTTGGGCACCAACTTTCAAACACAATTCATATTCCATCGGGAAAATCTTTTCAGGAAATTCACCAACAATTTCTGGAAGATAAATATGCTCTTGTTCTTTTAAATTTTCAAGAGCTTCGTTATTTATTTTATCGGCTTTGGCATTGTGCGTAGTTAACGTAATATAGCCTTTTTCTTTTTTGGGATTGAATTTAGGATTTACGTATTGATTTAAAATTTGAACATCTGCTTTTGTAATTTTGTTATTACGCAGATTATTCAAAATAGAAATAAATACATCATCTGACTGTCGATAGATTTTATTTAATTCTACATACAACGGCGGATTTTGTTCTAAACATTTTGCATTGAAAAAATAAATACCGTTGTAATAATTTTTCAGAAAATACCACTCCTCATTTTTTACAACCGGAGGTAACTGCAATAAATCACCAATGAATAAAACTTGAACGCCTCCAAAAACCATATCGTTTTTTCGAACCGAACGAAGCATTAAATCCATTGCATCTAAAACATCGGCGCGTAACATACTCACTTCATCAACAACCAAAAGTTCCATGTTTTTGATTACGGCTTTTTTGACGTTGTTCATTTTAAAATGACGAAGCAGTGTTACGTAATTTTCAAATCGAAAATATTCTGAATCTGAATTTATAAAATCATACGTAGGAAGAAATGTTGCAAACGGAAGTTGAAACAAAGAATGAATTGTTACGCCACCTGCATTCAAAGCAGCAATACCAGTTGGTGAAACAACAACAGTATTTTTGTGAGTGGTAGAAACAATTTCTTTTAACAAAGTTGTTTTACCAGTGCCCGCTTTTCCGGTAAGGAAAATAGAACGATTGGTTTGGTTTATAAACTTAAGCGTTAAAGCAGCTTCACGTGAAACTTCCATAATAGATTTTATTTTTTATAATTTACAAAAAAAGAAAAAGCCACCCAAATTAGAGTGGCTCAAATCAATTTGATTTAATCTTATTTTTTAATTTCAGAAGTTTTTTCTTTATCGTAAGCTTCGTTCATTAATTTTAAAACTTCTTCAGTAATGTCAGAACCTTCTTTTGCAAACAATACAGTTGAAGCATCTCCAGTTCCAAGAACATAATCGTATTTTTTTTCTGCACCGTAAGTTTTAATAAAAGTTTTCATTTTAGTAACTAAACTATCACGATCAACAGCAGCTTCTTCTTGAAACTTCTTCATATAGTTTTGTTCTTTTTGAGCTAAAGTTTGCTGACGTTTTCCTAATTCAGCTTCACGTTTTTGAGCCCACTCCATTCCTTTTGATTGTGCATTTTGTTGTAAATCCATAACATCATTTTGAAATTTACGCATATCATTTTCTAATTCTTTTTGCATACGCTCAGACATAGCAGTGAACTTAGTTTCGAAATCTACAGATTCTTTATATTCTTTCATTAATTTTTCAGTGTCGATATAAACAATGTTTAAAGATTCTGAAGTTTTAACTTCTTTTGATTCTGTAGTATTTGGAGTTGATTCTGTTTTTTCGTTACATGAAATGATAGTTGCAGCAAAAGCAACAAATAAAAATATTTTTTTCATTTTAAGCTTAATTATTTTTTTTGTAAAAGTATAACTATTTTTTTGATTCGAGTATATTTTTTATTTTTTGACAACTATAAAGAAATTTTATAGTTCAATAATAAAAATACAAAAAACATCTATTAAAAACGACCTCCATATTTTTGATTTAAGACACTTTAAAAAAATCTTTATATATTATTACATTTCAGACAGAGATTTAATCAAACAAATATCTTATTTTAAGTTTTTTAAAAAATAGACTTGTGAAGAATATTCTTTTGAGCTTTTGCCTTTTAAATTTGAAATCAATCCGACATAAAAAGCACGAATTGGATTCATCTTACCTGTTTTGTATTTTTCGGATAAAAGTGAAACATAAAAACTATCGAAATACATCGGTTTGATATGTATTAACTCCATATCATAATTTTTAAATATTTTCTTTATAGCTAATTTACTAAAATGCCAAAGATGACGAGGTACATCATAAGCAGCCCAATATGATTTATAAAAATTAGCGTCGTACGATTTATAATTTGGAACAGCAATTATTAAAAGTCCATTTGGTTTAAGTAAGCTTTTAATTTGTTTGATTTGTTTATCTAAATCAGGAACATGTTCTAAAACATGCCACATAGTAATAACATCGAAAGTATGTTTTTCAAAAGAATCTAAACCTTCGATTAAATTAATGTATTTAGATTTTGATATTGCTTTAGCTTTTTCATTTGGTTCAAAACCGAAAACGTTCCAACCTTCCTGTTTGGCTCTAAATAAAAAATCACCAGTTCCGCAACCGATGTCTAAAATATTTTGAACGCTTGAATGATTTGTTTTTATCCAATTAATTTTATCATTCAATGTTTTCTTTTTTACCAATTGATAAACTTTTTCAAAAAGATTTCGGCTAGCATCGGTATGAGAAATATAATCTTCGCTTTCGTAATATTTTCCTAATTGATTAAATTCTGGAAAAGGATTAGTTTTCAATAAATCAAATTTTGGATCTAAATACAAATCAAAATTCTCTTTGGAAACAGAATGATCTTTTACTTGGATTATTTTCTTATCGAAATGAAACATGTTTTACTTTCTATTTTTATACTTATAAGCTTTCGAAATTACCATTTTTTTGAACAACATTTCAAATAAAAATAGATTATTTTATAAAGTTTTTTATACTACTGCTCTATTCTGTAATCAATATTCATTACTAAAATTCGTTCTTGAAATTCGTTCTTGAAATTCGTTCTTGAAATTCGTTCTTGAAATTCGTTCTTGAAATTCGTTCTTGAAATACATTCTTGAAATACATTCTTGAAATACATTCTTGAAATACATTCTTGAAATACATTCTTGAAATACATTCTTGAAATAC
>NZ_CANRNX010000037.1 GCF_947632075.1 uncultured Flavobacterium sp. | reverse complement strand
TGCCTTTTGCTTAAGTTGGTTTTTTAGTCCAAAGTTTTGGCTTTAAATTCCGCAACTTCGCAAAGCACAGGCACGTTTGCAATTCCCGACTGAAATTTCCCAATAGAAATAACTGCCAAATCACCTGGTACAACATTACGAGAAACAATTGTTTGTAATGAATTTACAACTTCAGAACCAATCACAATTGGATCAACACCTAAATGTGGCATAGATCCGTGAGAACCTTTTCCGTTGATTGTTAAATTGAATCCATCTGAAGTAGTTGAAGCTGCACCATTAGGCAAAATACCAATGTGACCAACTGGCATATTCGGTAAAACGTGCATTGCAAAAAATGCATCTACATCATTTAAAACACCTGTGTTAATAATATCCAAAGCACCACCTGGATCTTGTTCTTCGGCATGTTGGAAAACAAAATAAACAGTTCCATTAATATCCTCTTTCATTCCTGATAAAGCTTTAGCTGTTCCTAACAACATTGCCGTGTGAGAATCATGCCCGCAAGCATGACTAACATTTGGAACAACCGAAGCATAAGCTAATCCGGTTTCTTCTTGAACTGGTAAGGCATCCATATCTGCTCTAAAAGCAACATCTTTACCTGGTTTACCTCCTTTTAAAATACCCACTACGCTGGTTTTTGTAGGTCTTAAAACTTCGAAATTTCCGAAAGAATTTAAAAGATCTGCAACGTAATTTGAAGTTTGAATTTCTTGGAATGAAAGTTCAGGGTTTTGGTGAATGTGTCGTCTCCATTCAATGATTTCTTTTTCAGAAACCTGTTTTGGCAACTCAACGTTCTGTGCTTTTACCGATTGACTTAAAAATAGTAATAGTGAAATCCCTAAAATTTTATTCATTTTTTTAATATTTTTGCGTTAAATCTTATACTTTATAGATTCGAACGCTGATTAATAAAGCTTTGCTCTTCAACAAAACTAAAGGTTTATTGATAAAACTAAATGTTAATTAGGATGATTTTACCATTTTTAACGCTTCTTTATTATGAAAAATGAATTGTGAATTAACAAAAAAAAACTGTCCTTAAAACAAAAAAACTCTTGATTTCTCAAGAGCCTTATCTTAATATACTAATTGCACCCAACCTGTAATTGTTTTATTTTCTGCTGTTAGAATAGCATAAAAATAAGTTCCTGTTGGCAGTAAGTTTCCATTTTTATTCTGTCCGTACCATTCGTCTTTGTACAGAGCTTTTTGATAAACTTCTGTTCCATAGCGGTTGTAAATAGTTAAGTTTAAAACAGATTGCGTTCTAAGATCAAAAAAATCATTTTTAAAATCATCATTTGGTGAAACTCCTTTTTGGATTGTACAGTTTATAGAAGAAATTTCAATCTCTTTAATTAAAACACAATCACCTACACTTGCTTCTACAATTAATTTAAATGGTAAACTATGAAAAGATTTTTTTAAATAATCAGACACATCAAAATTATCAGAATTGGTAGCGATTATTTCTCCAAACTTATTTTTCCAAACATATTGAATTTCATTAGAGTCTCCGATAGCTTTAACCTTCATATCATTTCCATCGCATGCATCAAATAAATCGAAATCAAAAGAAAAGATGTCGATTTTTTTAGTAATCTGATTTGCACATTGCCCTGAATTTGGTGTAAAAACGTAATTTCCTTTATAATTCTTATCAACTATTGCTGGCGACCAAATTCCAATTACTCCATTAGAAGAAGTTGTAGGTAAAATAGGTAATTCATCATTAAAACATATAGAAGTTGGGAAATTATCAAAAACTGGAAGTACTTGATCAAGTAAAGGAATTTGAATTATTTGAGAATTAACTTCTCCACATGCATTAGTTGCAGACAAAGTAATAGAAACAGAATTAAAATCAGAATTTGTTATCGTAAAACTTGTATTTGAATTATTTGGATTTGTAAATGTACCATGAGCAGATGTCCATTGAATATTTTCGTACCCAATGATTTCACTTTCTAATAGGATAGTATTCCCTACACAAGTTGGGGTAATTGTACTGGTGAATTCAAAAACTGAAGTCTCAACTGGAGCAGAACAGCCGTTATTTAAATATGTTGCATTTCCATTTGGAGCAAACTCTACTAACGCACCATTTCCTGCTGCATGTTGACCGTTAGCATCAACTAATAAAGATCTGTTGTAAGAAACTGTATCTGAACAAGAATTTCCAAAAGATATAGTTAAGGTTCTCATTGCTGAAGTTCCAAAATTCCCGAAATGCCCCATTGTAGAATCCGAATCTTGAAAAATAATGTAAATAGTTTCATTAACTGCTCCGAACGGATTTAGCTCAACACTAAAAAGATAACTGGTTACTAAAATCACAGTAGCATTTGCAGGTAGAGTATTATTTGTAGGTTCTAAAACTTGACCACAACCTCCTGCAGCTTGAATCTCTCGATTAATATCAATAACTTTTCTCGCTGTAGTTGTATTCTGAACCAATCCTTCCCACGAATTACTTGGCCAATCTACACCCATTTGATTCAAGTTTAATGGAGCATTACCTACTTTAAACCTAACCATCTCGTTTTGACCTTCATCAGGACCATTATCGCAAGCATCTACTAATATACTTTCAATATTAAAACATTGAGAATAACTGCTTAACGAAGAGAAAATAACAGCAACAAAAACTATAATTATTAATTTTAGATTTTTTTTCATTATATTTAAAAAAAGAACCGCAAAATTAACACAATAAAATATATCAACAAAATTCTTAGTTTATATTTAATGATAATATTTTTATAAAGTTTGCATATCAATTACAAATCGATATTTAACATCTGATTTCTGCATACGAACGTAAGCTTCATTAATTTCATTCATTTTAATTATTTCAATGTCTGAAACCACTCCGTGTTCACCACAAAAATCTAACATTTCTTGAGTTTCTTTAATTCCGCCAATTAAAGAACCTGCAATATTTCTACGTTTATTAATTAAAACTCCACCATGAACTCCCGGAAGCGGTCCAATAGCTCCAACCATACACATGGTTTTATCTAATTTTAATAACAATAAATACGGATTTACATCATGAGCAACTGGAATTGTATTTAACAAAAAATCAAAACTATAATTGTGTTTTGTCATTTGCTCTGGATCTTTAGAAATTAAAACCTCATCGGCTCCTAATTTCATAGCATCTACTCCCTTAGATTCAGAAGTAGTAATCATAACCACGTGAGCTCCCATTGCTTTAGCAAATTTCACTCCCATGTGACCTAAACCACCTAAACCAATAATTCCAACCTTATCACCTTTTTTAACGTTCCAATGACGTAATGGTGACCAAGTAGTAATTCCTGCACATAATAAAGGTGCAACAGCATCTAAAGGTAAATTAGTAGGCACTTTTAAAACAAAATCTTCTTCTACAACAATGTTTTCAGAATATCCACCATAAGTGATTCTACCGTATTTAGATTTTTTAGAATTGTAAGTTCCTGTAAAACCTGTTTCACAATATTGTTCTAAACCTTCGTCACAAGAATGACAATCTTGACAAGATTCTACCATACATCCCACTCCAACTACATCACCTACTTTATATTTGGTAACCTCAGCACCAACTGCCTCAACTCTACCAACAATTTCATGTCCTGGAACGGCAGGATAATTCGTTGGTCCCCAATCTGATTTCACGGTATGTAAATCACTATGGCATACACCACAATAATCAATTTTAATAAAAACGTCTTTCGGACTTAACCCTCTTCTTTCTATAGTATGTGGCCTTAACGGATCTACTGCGTTAAAGGCTGCGAATGCTTTTGTACTCATTTTTATTTTTTTTCAATTCCATAAAGTTATTAATTTTTTTTTGAATTAAATTGCATTGAAATTATCACAATGTAAATAAATAAATAATAATAAAGAACCTAAAGTATTAGGTATTGGAAGTATCATGTTTTTTTGCGGAAAATCCGAAAGCTACGCGTGAATGGTATGCAAAGAATTTAAATATGAACGTTAGCGATTGGGGAGCAATGTTTGAAAGTAGAAGTTTTGATGATCCAGAGGTAATTGAAACCACACAATGGTGTCCTACAAAAACGGGTAGTGATTATTTTGCTCCTTCAGAAAAACCTTTTATGATTAATTATCGTGTGCAAAATATCGAAGGTTTATTAGAACAGTTAAAAAACAATGGCGTTACAATTTTAGGCAATTTGATTGACCATGAGTTTGGTAAATTCGCTCATATTTTAGATTCTGACGGAAATAAAATTGAGCTTTGGGAACCAAATGAATAATTATAATAGATTATTAATTTATATTCAAAATCTCAATTTGTAATAGTATCTTTGTTCTTATAATTTTCAGTTTTATGGGAAGAGAAACAAAAGAAGGTCTATATCAAGGTATTATTGAAAAAGACGAAAAAGGTAATTTTTTCTGTGGTCCGTATTTATTAGACTACAAAATGGTAACTGCTAATTTTCAACTTGGTGATAAAATTAGTATCAAAAAACTAATTAATAACCCAAGTGATATTAGTGCCGAACAATATCCGAAAAAATCGGTTAAGTTCTCATTTGCAAATGGCGATAAACCTTCAATATAAAAAAATCCATCGATAAACGATGGATTTTTTTATTATATAAACTCCGAAATATTCAGACTAAAAATTACTTCAACTTAGAAACTCCCATATTCCAAAGAGTAAATGCTTGAATATCGGCATTTTCATTAATAGTTTGCTGAACCGATTTTCCTGCTCCGTGACCTGCATTTACATCAATACGAATTAACATAGGATTTGTCCCATCGTTCTTAGCTTGTAATTCTGCAGCAAATTTAAAACTATGAGCTGGCACCACACGATCATCATGATCACCAGTTGTAATCATCGTAGCTGGATAAGCCACACCTGCCTTCACATTATGAACTGGAGAATATCCTTTTAAGTACTCAAACATCTCTTTAGAATCTTCAGACGTTCCGTAATCGTAAGCCCAACCTGCTCCAGCTGTAAAGGTATGATAACGTAACATATCTAAAACTCCAACAGCTGGTAAAGCCACTTTCATTAATTCTGGTCGTTGCGTCATTGTTGCTCCAACTAACAACCCCCCGTTTGAACCTCCACGAATAGCTAATTTCTCAGAAGATGTGTATTTGTTATCTATTAAATATTGAGCTGCAGCAATGAAATCGTCAAATACATTTTGTTTTTGCATTTGCGTTCCTGCATCGTGCCATTTTTTACCATATTCACCACCACCACGTAAGTTTGGCACCGCGTAAATTCCGCCATTTTCTAACCAAACCGCATTAGCAATACTAAAACTTGGTGTTAAAGAAACGTTGAATCCACCGTAAGCATAAAGCATGGTTGGATTTGTTCCGTCTAATTTAGTTCCTTTTTTATAAGTGATAATCATCGGAACTTTTGTTCCATCTTTTGATTTATAGAATACTTGATTAGACTCGTAATCTTCTGGATTAAACTTTACGTTAGGCTTTTGAAATTCTTCAGATTTCCCTGAAGCAATATCCATTTTATAAATCGTTCCAGGAGTAATATAATTTGTAAAAGAATAATACAAATCTTTAGCTTCTTTTTTATCTCCAAAACCAGAAGCCGTTCCTAAGCCAGGTAATGTAATATCACGAACTAATTTCCCATTATAATCATATTGCTGCACAACTGAAACTGCATCTTTCATATAATTAGCAAAGAAATACCCTCCTGCTTTTGATAAATTCAAAACATTTTCAGTCTCAGAAATTACATCTTTCCAAGTAGATTTATTAGCTAATGTTGCTACATCAGAAACCATTAACTTTTGGTTCGGCGCTTGATAATTGGTAACAATGTATATTTTTCCATCTTTTGAATCAATGATAGAATAATCGTTATCAAAACCAGTTACAATAGTTTGAATTGGCTCATTTGGTTTATTTAAATCTTGAATATACAATTCGTTACCAGATGTAGCATTCGCAGTTGAAATTACCAAGTAATTTTGGTCACCAGTAACATAACCACTTACGTAACGACGTTTTGTTTTATCACCAAAAACTACTTTATCTTCTTTTTGAGAAGTTCCTAATTTATGGTAGTATAATTTATGTTGATCAGTTTTAGCAGAAAGTTCACTTCCTGTTGGTTTATCGTAACTTGAATAATAGAAACCATCGTTTTTGTACCAAGAAATCCCAGAAAATTTCACATCAATTAAAGTTTCACCAACAACTGATTTATCATTCGCATTTAATACGATGATCTTTCTCCAATCACTTCCTCCTTCAGAAATCGCATAAGCAACTAAACTTCCATCTTCTGTAAAAGAAATATCAGATAAAGATGTGGTTCCGTCATTAGAAAAGGTATTCGGATCTAAAAAAATTTCTTCTTTTCCAGTTTTATCTTTACGATATAAAACAGATTGGTTTTGCAATCCGTTATTTTTAAAATAATAAGTAAAATCTCCTTCTACAAACGGTGCTCCAATTTTTTCATAATTCCATTTATCTTCTAACTGTTTTCTTAGATCTTCACGATATGGAATTTTATCTAAATAAGCGAATGTAACTTCATTCTCTGCTTTTACCCAAGCAGCTGTTTCTTCAGACAAATCATCTTCTAACCAACGATACGGATCTAAGATTTCTTCACCAAAATAAACATCTACCACAGAGTCTTTACGTGTTTCTGGATACGTTAACTTTTCTTGCATATTTGCATTTTCTGATTTATTACAAGATACAATTGTCGCCGCAATAAAAATAGAGCTTACTAATTTTTTCATTTGGTTAATTTTAAACTTACGCAAAATAAAAAAACTTGCCGAAATAGGCAAGTTTATTATTTAATTAGAAGCTGGTTCTTTTTCAATTCTAAAAATTTGGTCTTGTACACTTCGATTATTTAACCAATCTACTGCTAAAACCCTTAACACATATTCTCCAGTTGCAATTGGTAATGAATCTGAAGTTATCTCAGGAATACTAACTCTATGATCTATTTCAAAATCGTTTAGCAACCCATGTACATTTTTTTCATCTTTATATGTAAATTCATTTGGAAACACCCCTTCATTACTAAAAATTTCATACGAATAAAAACCTACTCCAGATTCATCTTTAAAACGAAATTTCATGTTTAAAGTTTTTCCAAGATAAGTAACTTCATTGGTTTCTGGTTTTAATATCTCAATTGAAGGACCGTCTGTATCAGCTTCTTTTGAACAAGCTCCTAAAGTCAACATACTACCAATCAATAAAAATGTGTATACTATATTTTTCATAATTTAAACTTTAAAGATTTCAAATGTACTAACAAAAACTATGCAAATTATTTTTTTTAGTGATTATCTTCGTGACCTATAAATATTTCCACGAATTGCTGACTTTGATTTCCTGCTGCATCGATGCAAAAAATTCCAACATGGTAATGATCTTCTTTCACATTTTCAGGAATTAAAATGGAATAATCTATTTGATGTGATTTTGGACTCCCTTCAATCTGAAAAACATTTTCATAAGTAAACGGAACTTTATTATCCAATGAAACATTTCTGTGTTGATGTGCATCACCTGCCGAATGAATTTCTATTTTATAACTTGCCAAAGCAGTTTCGTCTTGCAACAAAGCTTTAATATTTAATTGCGAACCTGGCTCCACTTCTTGATGATCTGTTGGACTTTCAATAGCAATGGTTGGTTTTGTTGTATCTAAATCAGATGAACTGTCGCTTGAACAAGAAACTACTACAAACGATACAAATAAAAAGGCTACGAATTTTGTTTTGATATTTTTCACTTTTATAAAATTTAGAGGTTAAAATGGAATTTGAATCATCAATTGAATGTTCCTTCCTAATTCAGGAATTTCAATTGCTCGATAAAAACTCGAATGATTGTAATATTTGGTATTTAATAAATTATTAGCTTGTAAACGAACGATTGGTTTTACTTTTCCAATTTTAACTTCAGATTGTAAACCTGCACCAAAAATGGTATAGCCTGGTGTTTTTTCTTCGTTTTGAGCAATTCTATTCTGGGCACTCGCCCATTTGGTATTTACGTAGACTTTAGATTGTTTGGTAATTACAGAATCTTTAAATGCGTACGAAAGTTCAGCAAACAAATTAATTGGTGTTGAAAATGGTAACGGATAATTTCCTTTCGGATTATCTAATTGTTTGTTGTATAAATATTCAAAAGTTGCATTTAGCGTAAACTTGTTCCATTTTTGCTGAATTGCATATTCAAAGCCAGTTATCAAAGCCTTTGATTGTGAATATTCATAAACTTGTCCGCCATGCGGAAGCACAGAAAACATTCCGGTTGGTTTCAAGAAAATGTAATTGCTGAAATAATATACATACGGACTTATTGTTGATTTGAAATTTTCGTTTTCAAACGTTAGTCCAATTTCAGACGAAACACCGCGCTCAACTTTTAAATTTGGATTTCCTTTCTCGTGACGAAAAGCTCCATGATGAATTCCGTTTGCACTTAATTCCATTGCAGTTGGTGCCCTGAAATTAGTTCCAATATTAAAATTTACTTTCCATTTTGGATGCATTACATAAGAAAGTCCTAAAGCAAAATTGGTTTGCAAATACGTTTTATGAACATCAGAACTTCGCTGTGCATTTTCTTTAGCAACTGTTTCAGTTTTTCCGTTTGAAATTAAATAATCATACAAAATCGAATCAAAATAACCTTTCGTTTTCATATTGATATAATCTAATCGAGCACCAAAATCTAAAGTTGTTTTTTGAGAAACAAACCACTGATGATTGGCATAAAAAGCTAAATTATTTCTGTTGTATTCTGGCAATAAATAACTGTAACCCGAAACATTATTTTGCTGATAATTTTGTTGAAAGCCGAAAGTAGTTTCATGGTCAAAACCAGTTTCAAATGAATAATTCACTTGAGAATCTAAGGTGTTTAAAACAAAATCTAATTCTAAATTCGGATTTACACTAGGTGCTTGCTGATTGCTGTAATGCGAGTGAAACAAACTCAATTCTTGACGATGATTTTGTTGAAACGAAAAAATAGCATTCCATTCGCTATGTGGCTTCTTCCACTTATTAGAACTTGTAACTTTAAAATGATTTACCGTTTGATACGGAAAACCAACATCGCGATAATTTCCATCATCAGCTACAGCTGCAACCGAAGGAATACCGTGAGCGCCAGCAAAAAATCCAATTTTACTTTTTAAATTCGAAATACTCAAAATAGATTGAAAAGAATCAGAAACATATCCACCTTGCAAATACACCGAATATTCATCTCCGGCCGTATTTTTCATTCTATGATTGTAAATCGGAATTTTAGTTTTTAGGTAATTTACTTCGGAAGTTGGCACTTTAAAATCGGCATAATCAACACCTGAAAATTTGGTCTTAAAAAACCAATTTTCATTTCTATGTTGAAAATTAACTGAAGCTCCCAAAGCATCATTCACGGTTTTTCCGTAAAGAATTACATTTCCTGGAGTTGTATTTTCTTGTGGAATTTTCTCGTTGTTAATTCGAATTACACCACCAATAGCATCACTTCCGTAAGCAATTGCCCCAACTCCTTTTATGATTTCAACTTCTTCGGCTTGGAGCGCATCTATTTCTAAACCGTGGTCGGCACCCCATTGTTGCCCTTCTTGCTTAATTCCGTTTTCGGTTACTGCAATTCGGGTAAAACCAAGTCCACGAATCATGGGTTTAGAAACGCCAGAACCAATTTCCATAGCTGTTACGCCAGCAACGTTTTCTAATGATTTGGCTAAACTCCCAGCGAAGTTGTCTTTAATTTGATTTGATTTAACTGAAATACCATTGTACGTTTTTGGCTGATTTGTAGAAATAATCAGCTCATCTAACATTTCTTCTTCGGTAAACAAAACAACGTCAATAAACTTAGTTTCAGGAATATTTATCAAAATATCCTGAGTTTGAAAACCGTTTAATTTCAGACGCAGATTAAATGAACCATTCGGAATGTTTTGAAGTTCAAAAGTTCCGTCTGAATTTGTTGTAGCGCAATAGGTATTCCAATCGATATGACATTTATTTAAAGGCATTCCGTTTACATCGACTACTTTTCCTTTTAAAGAATTTTGTGCAATTAAGATAACAGAATGAAATAAACAAATGATTAAGATTGAAATTCGTATCATTATTTATTAAAAATTTAGTTTTATAAAATCTAAAGCTTAAATAAATAAAGGTGGACCTCGAAGAAAAGAATGTAGTATAAAAGTTTTCTCAAAGGTTATTTCGGAAAAGAAATACTCCTGAGAAACTTCGTTTGGATTATAAAAAGTAAAAGATTGAAATTCAGTCGAAGTAAACGGGCTGAACGTAAAATCACAAATTTGACAATGTTTGGAATCGAAATGAAAATGAGATTCGTCTTCATTTTCTGATACATTCATGTGGCTTATTTCATCTAAAAGATGAACGAACGAATGGGTTGATTGGTACATGATGGTACAAACCATCAAAACCATCAGAAATACATTCGAAAAAACCACTCTTTGTTTCATAAAAGCAAAGTTAGGATTACTTATCCAAAAAACGCTTATTAAGCAATGAGAATTAACAAACTTTTAAATTAGTTTTTATTTTTCGCTCTGTAAACACTTTTTGAAATCAACTGAAAATAGATAATTCCTATTGCTGCAGAAATGCTACAGAATAGAAATAAATTTCGGAATTCGTTATCAAAATGTGATGCCATATATCCAGATAATACCATTCCTAAACCTATTCCTAAATCGTAAAATGTAAAGAATGTTGAATTTGCTGTTCCACGTTGATCGTTACTTGCCATATTCACAAACATGGTTTGATAAGTTGGTGAAGCAATTCCGTAACCTAAACCAATAAAAAGAGCAGCAGTAAAAAACATAATTGCAGAATTTGCTAAGCCAAACACCAAAAAACTCAAGGCAATTATTGCATGAGAAGCAATCATTAACTGGTTTACATAACCTTTATCTAAAAGTTTTCCTGCAAAGAAACGAGAAAATGCCATTCCGACGGCCATACATAAGAAAAGTAAACCAATGTTTTCGATTCCTATTTGTATTCCGTATTTCGCTGCGTAAGTAAATAAAATTCCGTAACAAATAGCAATAAACAACAGATTAATTCCTACTGGAATTGCAGGTTTTAAAATAAAACGATCTAATGAAAGTACTGCTTTTGTTTTTGTTTCTCTTACCGGAACTTTAATCAACATCGCAGTTAACAAACCAACAATTCCGAAAAGAATTGTACTATAAAAATTATAATCGAAATCGTAATTTTCATATAAATATAAACCTATGAAAGGTCCGATGGCCATTGCTAAAGTCGTAGTAAGTCCAAAAAAACCAATTCCTTCTCCTCTTCTTTTTGAAGGAATAACATCAATTGCAATTGTACTACTTGAGGTTGTTATCACACTCCAAACTCCACCATGCAGCATTCTTGCTACAACAAACATTGCAATAGTTGAAGCCCACATGTATCCGAAGTAAACAAATACAAATAAAAAATATGAAATGATGTAAACTTTTTTTCGTGAAAAGGCATCAACAATAAACCCTGAAAATGGACGTAAAACTAAAGTTGCAACAATATAACTTGCTAAAATTAATCCGGTTTGTGATTCAGTAGCACCAAATTCGGTACCGATATAAAATGGCATTGTCGATCCGATTAGGTAAAACGCAAATGCCATTAAAAAGTTAGAAATGCTGGTAAGAATAAAATCTTTAGACCAAAGTTTTTCCATTGTAAAATATATAAAAAACAAAAGTTCTTGAATAGTACAAGAACTTATAAAATTGTAATATTCAAAAACTAACCGATTAATTTATTAGAAAATAAATATTCTAAAATTTGAACGGTATTCGTAGCTGCACCTTTTCTTAAATTATCGGCAACAATCCACATGTTTAAAGTATTTTCTTGAGATTCATCTCTACGAATTCTTCCAACAAAAACCTCATTTTTACCTTCTGCGTATAATGGCATTGGATATGTATTTGTATCTGTGTTGTCTTGAACCATTACACCTGGAGTTTCTTGAAGTAAAGCGCGAACTTTAGCTAAATCGAAATCGTTTTCAAATTCAATATTTACAGATTCGCTATGACCACCAACAACCGGAATACGAACTGCAGTTGCTGTTACTTTGATTGAATCATCTGCCATGATTTTCTTAGTTTCTTTTGTCAACTTCATTTCTTCTTTGGTGTATCCGTTGTCTAAGAAAACGTCACAGTGAGGAATTGCATTACGGTGAATTTGGTATTTGTAAGCCATATCACCTTGCTCACCTTTATATTCATTTTCTAATTGTTGAACTGCTTTTACACCTGTTCCTGTAATTGATTGATAAGTTGAAACAACTACACGCTTAATTTTATAAGCTTTATGTAAAGGAGCTAAAGCCATTACCAACTGAATTGTTGAACAGTTTGGATTTGCAATAATTTTATCTTCTTTAGTTAAAACATTCGCATTGATTTCAGGAACAACTAACGGAATATTAGGTTCCATTCGCCAAGCCGATGAATTATCTACAACCGTTGTTCCTACTTCAGCAAATTTTGGAGCCCATGCTAAAGAAGTTTCTCCACCTGCAGAAAACAAAGCTACATCTGGTCTCATTTCAACCGCAGTTTGCAAATTTACAACCTTAAAATTTTTATCCTTAAATGAGATTTCCTTTCCAACTGACTTCTCCGAAGCCACAGGAATTAATTCTGTTATTGGAAAATTGCGTTCTGATAACACTTTTAGCATAATTTCGCCAACCATTCCGGTTGCACCTACAACTGCTACTCTCATAAAAATATAATTAAAATTGTACTGCAAAAATAGTTATAAATAAAACAACAAAAACATCTTTAAACGATTTATAACATCATTTAACAAAAATTAAAATCTTTAACCTGAAGTTGTAAAGTTACTTTATCTTTCCACTGATTTTCAGATAATGAATAAACTAAATTCATTAAACGAAGATTTCTTGTTTCTAAATATAAATCACCTTTTCCGAAGGCTATTGCCGGAAAAGGTTTTGAATCATTTTGCTTGACAAACATTTTTAAATGCTCGTTATTTTTCCCTAAACCTTGGGCATTTCCGGTATCAAAAACATTTGGAGTTAAAAATACAGGAGTCATATTTTCAGGTCCATGAGGTTCAAACTGTTTTAAAATACGAAGCGTTTTGTCATCGAAATCATTAAAATCAACAATCGCATCAATTAAAATTTCTGGTTCTTTAAGTTCATCCGGCATAGTTTGTTTCACCACTTCTTCAAAACGTGCCTTAAACTTCGGATAGTTCTCTTCAGAAACCGTCATACCGGCAGCATACATATGTCCACCAAACTGAATCAGATGTTCTGAACAAGCTTCCAAAGCTTCATAAACATCAAATCCTTTAACCGAACGAGCCGAAGCTGCTAAGTAATCCCCACTTTTCGTAAAAACCAAAGTCGGACGATAATGCGTTTCAATCAAACGCGAAGCTACAATTCCAATTACCCCTTTGTGCCAACTCGGATCGTAAACAACCGAAGTTGCAAAATCAACCTCGTTATTATCTTCAATTTGCTGTAAAGCCTGAATGGTAATTTCTTTATCTAAATCTTTACGATGCGAATTAAATTCATCTATTTCTTGAGCGAACTCAATTGCCTGGTCTAAATTATATTCCGACAATAATTTCACGGCATAATTCCCATGCTTAATTCTTCCTGCAGCATTAATCTTCGGTGCGAATTTAAAAACCACATCGGTTATGGTAAATTCCGAAATCGAATACGCTTTCTTTAAAGCCAACAATCCTGGTCTTGGAGATGAATTGATAACTTGTAAACCAAAATGCGCTAAAATGCGATTTTCACCGGTAATCGGAACGATATCTGCAGCAATTGCCGTTGCAACCAAATCTAAATACGAAACTAAACCTTCTGTAGTCTGATTTCGATTTCGGCCTAAAGCCTGAATCAATTTAAAACCAACGCCGCAACCACATAATTCTTTATACGGATAATTACAATCTTTCTGTTTCGCATCTAAAACTGCCACCGCTTCCGGAACTTCATCTCCGGGCAAATGGTGGTCACAAATAATAAAATCGATACCTTTTGCCTTGGCATATTCAATTTTATCTATCGATTTAATTCCGCAATCTAAAGCTATAATTAACGAAAATTCATTGTCTTCAGCGTAATCAATTCCTGTGTTAGAAATTCCGTAACCCTCCAAATATCTATCTGGAATATAGGTATCAATATTATCTGAAAGCGTTTTCAAATAAGCCGAAACCAACGAAACAGCAGTAGTTCCATCTACATCATAATCTCCAAAAACCAAGATGCGTTCGTCGTTTTCCAAAGCAGTTTCTATACGTTGCACCGCTTTATCCATATCTTTCATCAAATACGGATCATGCAAATCATCCAATGATGGTCGAAAAAAAGCACGCGCTTGCTCAAACGTTTCAATGCCACGTTGCACCAACAAAGTCGCAATAAGTTCATTCACTTGCAATTGTTCTTGCAAAGTACGAATAGCATTTCTATCTACCGAATCATTAATTTTCCAACGCATAAAAAAAATTTAGGAAAGTAAAGTTACCTATTAAAAACAACAATTAAAATCAATTTTGTAAGCTTTCTAACTATGCTTTTCTTACAGAAATAAATAAAAATAAGATTGCTAATAAAATAATTATTGAAGAAACTAAAAGCCAAAAAGCTAATGAAATTGAAATTAGATTAAAAAAAACTGTAAAAGCACCAATAGCAAGAAAAAATTCATTAAACAAAACACCAAATACAAAAAAATAAACTGCAAAATTTAATAACGTTTTATTCTGAATTTGCAAGATTTGTATTGTTTTCCAAATTAAGAAAACGCTAATTCCTACAAGTAAAATTAAATGCAAGTAGGCCATTACAATATTTACATTGAAAAAAGCAAGTTGGGTGACTTCTGGATTCAAAGCTATGAAAGGTAAAAAAGCTTTTATGATAAATACAGAACTGAAAACAATGTATAACGCTTGAAGGTGCTTTGGAGATTTTTTTACAAATGTTAAGTTTCTTGATACAAATTTGACAAAAATAATAGTTGCGTAAAGCTGAATTAGTGCAATAAAAAACCAAAAAACTAAAAGGTAAGTTGGTGTTTCAATCCAGACGGTAGAAAAACCGTAACCTACCAAAGTGGAAAGAAAAAAAAGTTTACTTAGTTTTGAATTCAGCGTATCTGAAATTGAAATATAGTTTTTTTGAAGATACCAAATAAACAAACCAATACAAGAAAATAAGAAAAAACCGTTGTATTGAAAATGTAAATAAAAATAAGTTGAAGCGCGATATAAAGTTTCAAATTCATCACTTTTGGAAGTAAAGTATGATAATCCAAAAATTCCGATTGCAGAAAAAACCGCAAAAAAACTTCCGAGTTTTAACCAAACAAAAGATGGATTTTTTATAGACTTGGTATCTTTTAATATGAATATAAAAAATAGTAAACCCGACAAAAAAGACAAAGTTGAAAATACAATAGACAACCAATAATAACCTCCATAAAAAAATGAAAAAAGCATTCCGATTGCGCCAATTTGATTCACTAACATTAGCGACTGATATTGTACATGTTTAATAGGAAGTTTTTCTTGTTGAAAAAAAGCATAAACTAAAGCATAAATGCAAGCACTTACCCAACCATAAAAAGCAAAATGAGAATGTGATTGTTGCATAAATTTATGATTCACATTTTCGGGTAAAGTGTACAAAATGTTGTATCGCATAAGAACACCAACAAGTGCAACAACAAAAAAATTCAGAATACACCATTTAAGCCAAAAGCTGGTATTTCTGAATTTAGTTAGTAAAATCATAGACTTTTATTTTATTAATTTTTCCAAAACATATCTGGATAATCATAATCACCTTTGGTTTCAATTTCTTCAAATTTTAAACCTATTTGATTTAGTTCATCTTCTGTTAAGCTTTGTTCTAAATTAGGAAAAAGTTCGCGTTCCTCAAAACGAATGTGTTTTTCTAAAACTTGTGCAAATTGCCTTAGTAAATTGGAATCTGAACTTGTATTAATTTGAGTTATTAATGCTTCAATTTCTAGATGTTCATTTTCCATTTTTACAAAATTCTCGTCTTTTTCAACAGGAGCAAAAACAAAATCTTCTACATCGAAATGATGTTTTAGTCTTTCTTTCCAAAAGAAATTGATATACGTTTTTATTCGATCGTAAGATATTCCTTTTTTCAAACCTTGGTTCACTTTCCAACAGCATAACAATCCAAAATGATGATCACGAGAAAGTGGAATTAAATTTTCATTTCTTTTCATAAATAACTATTTAAAAATAAAAGCTACTCAAAAAATTAGAGTAGCTTTTATCTTGAATTAATATATTAACGTTTTTCTTTAACAGACCAACCGAATTTTAATCCTATTATAAAAATAACTAATAAAACTTCACCTAAAGCTAATAGTACATCTCCAGGAATACGCAACCATCGGAAGGTATCCATAATTGGTGTTTGCATAAATTCTGCAGACCTTGCGTACCAGTAACCTTTATCTATTGAAGCAATTGCTTGTCTAATTCCGATAGGTAAGATACTAATAACTGTCATAAGAAACAAACCAATATTCATAGTCCAAAAAGACCAACCTAAAAGTTTATCGTTCCATTGTCTTTCAGGATAAAGACCTCTTAATACAAACAGCATCAGTCCAATTCCTAAAATACCATATACACCAAACAAGGCACCATGCGCATGCACCGCTGTAGTATTTAGACCTTGTAGATAGTACAATGCTAAAGGTGGATTTATTGCAAAACCAAATACTCCTGCTCCTAAAAAGTTCCAGAAAGCCATTGCAATAAAACAATATATTGGCCATTTATAATCTTTAATCCATTGTGTTGTTTTGCTAATTTTATAATTATGAAAAGCTTCATATCCTATTAAAACCAACGGTACGATTTCTAAAGCTGAGAATGAAGCTCCAACCGCTAAAATTGCAGTAGGTGTTGCACTAAAATACAAATGATGGAATGTTCCTAAAATACCACCAGCTAAAAACACAATAGTTGAAAACAACACTGCTATTGTAGCAGATTTTTGTTTTAAAAGACCAAGCTTTGTGAAAAGAAAAGCTGCAACAACAGTTGCGAATACTTCAAAGAATCCTTCTACCCAAAGGTGAACTACCCACCATCTCCAATATTCAGCAATTGCTAGGTGAGTTTGGCGACCATACATTAAACCTGCACCGTAAAATAAAGTAATTGCAACACATGATAATGTAAACAAAACTAATAAATTCCAATCACCATCTTTTTTCTTTAAAGCAGGTAATAAAGCTCGTACCATTAAAACTAACCAAAGTACTAAACCAACTAAAAGTAGTATTTGCCAAATTCTTCCAAGCTCAATATATTCATATCCTTGATGTCCCCACAAAAAATTGTCTTCTAAACCAAATTTTTGCATAACACCAAGCCATTGTCCAACTAATGAACCACCTACAACAAAGACAAGAGCTCCGAATAAAATATTAACACCTAATTTTTGATATTTAGGTTCATGTCCTGAAACTGCAGGAGCAATATAGAGCCCAGTTGCCAACCATGACGTAGCAATCCATAGAATAGCTAATTGCACGTGCCAACTTCTTGAAATAGCTTGTGGAAACAAACTATCTAACGATAGACCAAAGAAACCATCTCCTTCAACACTATAATGAACCGTGATGATTCCGGCAATCATTTGTACAAGCATTAAAATACCAACTATCCAAATGTATTTTAATGTAGCCTTCATTGATGGAGTTACCTTAAGATTACGTAATGGATCTGTTTTTGGTAAATCATCTACAATTTCATCTTTTTCATTTTTAGCATAATAAAAGACTAATAAACCAACACCTGTTAATAGTAATAAAACACTAAACCCTGTCCAAAAGTGTAATGAAGTTGGTGGAATGTTTCCGATTACAGGATCATGAGGCCAGTTGTTAGTATAAGAAATGTTATCTCCCGGACGTTCAGTCACACAAACCCAAGAACTCCATTGAAAAAAAGCATTCATTTTGGCCATTTTGGCTTCATCTTGAATTGCATTTGTTTGAATAGCATATTGTTCTCTTAGCTCTTTCATTTCTGGATCATTCATAAATAATTTACGATAATGATCTGCTATTTGTTCATGAACCTTAGCTCGAAGAGGTGAAATTACAATTTCATCTTTTGTAGCGTCGTAAGTGTTTTTCCTTAATTCTTTTTGCAATAACACTTGATACTTAGCCTGTTCTTCTTCAGGTAATGTATTATAATCCTGCTGATTTTGTTTAGCAAGTTCTTCTAAAAGTAATTCTGCCTCGCGATGTAAAAAATCTGCATTCCAATCTGGAGCAATATATGCTCCGTGTCCCCAAATACTTCCTACGGTTTGCCCTCCAATAGATTGCCAAACATTTTGACCATCTTTAATTTCTTCACTTGTAGCTACAACAACTCCATCTGAAGTAACTATTTTTGAAGGTATTGGTGGAATATTTCTGTAAATTTCTGTTCCGTAGAAAATTAGGACAGCGAAGGAAGCAGTTATAACCACTCCCAACCATATCCATAATTTTTTTGCTGTCATTTCGTTTTATTTAAGCATTCACACTTCTTAATTCACTTTCTAATATTATTGCTTTTGGAAAAAGAATATTATTTTCTAAATGAATATGCGTGTGTAAATCATTTTCAAACTCTTCTAACATGGCGAAAGTAACTCTATAAGTGTTACATGCATCAGCTGGAGGATTATAACCTGCAGCTAATTCTGCAATTTTAGCGAAACGCTCACCTTCAACTGTGTGGTCAGATTTCATCATTGCGATAGGATTTTCGACTGTACCAAAATTTGGTGCTTTGAATTCAGAATTAGTCAATTCAGCATTTACCATATTTCTAATAAAAGGGAACAAGATTAATTCTTCTTTTTTAAAATGAACTGCTAAATCTTGAGCCGATTCATTAAAAAGATCTCTTATTTCGATAAGTTCAGGATGTCTTCCACCGTGCACTCTCGCTAACTTATCTAAAAATGTAAGTAAAATTGGAATTTTCTCATCAGCATATCTATGGTGCGTTTTTTCAATATAATCTGCTAAAAGATCTAATGGAAAAATATTAAAATCAATTGAACCATTTTGTTTGCTTGGTAAACTTTCAATAGCTTTATAAATTGCTTCAGCATTAAGTTTTTTAGACTCGCATGCTTGTTCAATTGTTCTATCACCTTTGCAACAAAAATCAATTCCGTTCTGTTTAAAAATCGCAGCAGTTCTAAAATCTTTGCCTACGATATCACCGATATTATCTGTTTTTAAATTCATAATTATAATTTTTAATTAGTTTTTAGAGTTAAAATATATTCTACCATCGTTAAAGCATCATCATTACTAATGTTAGCATGTGGTGTCATTTGAAGTTCACCCCATATTCCTGTACTACCATCAATAATGTGAGTTGCTAAAGTTTGAGCATCAGCTGTTGTATATTTATTTGCAATTTCTTGCCAAGATGGACCTAATAATTTAGCGTCTTCTTTATGGCACGCAAAACAATCTGATCCATTCATAATAGCTAATGCTTTATTAGAATCATCTGAAGAAGTTGTTGTTTCCGTTGGTTCTTCAATAACTTTTTCAGTTTCAGTTGTTGTTGAGCTTGTTGGAACAAAATCTGGCTTTTTTGAGCATGATGTAACGAATACGGTTACGAAAAACAATGCAATAGAAATCTTTTTCATATTTATCAATTTTTATTATATTTATTTTAATTGTTTTTTTACTTCTAATGCAGTACCATCAATATCTATATTTAATCCTTCTTTTTGATATGCTAATTGCCCATCTTTAGCAAAAACAGAAATAATATTTGAATGCGAAAAATCAATTGGACTTATTTCTTTATATTTTACAGATAAAACATTAGCTAATTCACGAGTATTAGCCTCACTTGATCTTAAAAACAACCATTGATCACTCGTAAATTTATACATAGAAAGATATTCTCTCATTTTCTCTGGCGTATCTATTTCAGGATCTATTGATACAAACACATACTTTAAATTCTTGTTATCAGAATTACCAACTTTTTGAGAAATATCCCTCATATCCGCGGTTAATCTTGGGCATGCTGTTTTACAAGTTGTGTAAATCATAACCATCACAATCACATTTCCTTTTAAATCGCGTAATTGAATAAATTCACCATCTTGTGTTTCCCAATCTGAAGTAAGATGAAAAATTGAATCGTCTGGAAGAGCTACATTTTTCTTATCGCATGATATTAAAATCAACAGAACTGAAAATATTAAAAGAATTTTTTTCATAATTTTAAATTTTAGTTTAAATCTTTTGCACATCGAAATCCTAAATTACTAATACAATACTTAGCCTCTAAACTTCCTCGCATTGCAAAACGAATAAAAGCTGCATAATTTTTAAGATCTGTAGAAGTTAATGAAGCTCCTGCACAAAACAAACTTTCACTTTTTACATTATTATTTCTTGACTCCCCAGTAATCATAACTGAATTAAAATCTGATATCCATTCCCAAACAGAGCCATATAAATCATACACTTGATAATAATTTGGTGCATTAGATTTTACAGGTATTTTAAATCGTTCACCTATTTGGTAAGATTTTAAAATTGTTGCTGTAAAATCTGGAAGTTCACTTGCATCTGGTAATTCATTATTGGCAATACCTAAAAATTCCCATTCATCTACTGTAGGTAATCTTTTACCAAGAGCTTCTGCATAGGCTTTTGCAGCATACCAAGAAACATTTGTAACAGGAGCATTTGGACTTACATCTTCAGGAAATTCAAAATCAGTTTTCCAATTAGCAAGATAATTCTCATCAGCATACAATCTTAAAACCTTACTTTTAGTCCATTGTGGATTTGCTTTCAAAAATTTCAAATAATCGGCATTGGTTACTAAAGTCTCGTCAATTAAAAAACTTTTGACTTCAACATATTGCAATGAATCTTGTCCGAAAAAAGGCTTGTATTCTCCTCCTTCAATCTCAACCATCTTAACATCTGTTGTAAAATTTTTCAAAAGATTATCGGGAACTGAAACATCATCTTGCACATTATTATTACAAGAAATTAGAAACAAGCTGCAAATAAATAATACCAAAAACCTCATAGCGAATATTTATTGAAATTGATTAAAATCTTTTTACTTATGAACTTTGAAAACTTTAGGGTTTTCTTCACCAGAAACTTTAATTTTTCCTAAAGCTCCTTTGTTAAATGCTCTAAAAATAGCGTGGTCAACAATAACTAAATCTCCAGGAACATTAACTTTAAAGTCTACGATAGCGGCACCTCCAGCAGGAATCATCGTTGTTTGAACATTCTCATTTACTAAGGTTCCTCCTTCAACATAAACTTTGTCAAAAATTTCACCAATAACGTGAAATGAAGAAGATAAATTAGGTCCACCATTACCAACAAACAAACGAACAGTTTCTCCAACATTTGCTTTCAATTCATTTTCACCAACTAAAGCTTCCGTATTACCGTTAAAAACAACGTATTCAGGATGTTCTGCAATAGCTTTGTCCATATCAAAATCTTGAAAACCTTTTTCACCAAATTTACCTTTGGTATAAAAATCTCCTTGCATAATGTAATATTCTTTATCTACAGGTGGAAGGCCTCCTTCTGGCTCAATTAAAATCAAACCGTACATTCCGTTTGCAATATGCATTCCAACTGGTGCTACAGCACAATGATAAACATACAAACCAGGATTTAAAGCTTTAAACGTAAATGTAGCTGATTGCCCTGGAGCAACAAAAGTAGCTTCTGCTCCACCTCCAGGTCCATTAACAGCATGTAAATCTATGTTATGAGGAAAAACACTATTTTCGTTATTTTTTAAAGTTAGTTCAATTTCATCTCCAACTCTTGCACGAATAAAACTTCCAGGAACAGTACCATCAAAAGTCCAGAAATTATATTCTACACCATTTGCCAATTCACCAACCTGCTCAGTAGTTTCCATTGTAATTTTCAACTTGCGTGGAGGTCTATTACCAATTGGAGGTGGAACTGAAGGTGGCGGAACTAATTTTACAACTTCTACTTCACCTACTGTTTCTACATTTTCGTAATCAAGATTTTTATTCACTTCATTTACAGAATTATCTTTACAAGAATAAAACCCTACTAATACTAAAGGAATACATAAATTCAAAAAAAACTTTTTCATAATATCTATTTTTAAAATAATTCAACTCATTACGAAAATATAAAGGAGGTAAAATTGACTATTTTAACAAAATTGATTTTAAATCATCATCACCTAATAACATACCTATCTTATAATTTTCTAACATACATATAAGTTTCATTTTAATTTTTTTATAATCTTCATGAATAGGACAAGGATGTAAATCTGAGCATGCTTTAAGCCCTAAACCACAACCAACGAAAAGTTGATCTCCATCTATCTCTCTTACAATATCAATTAACGATAAATTCATATCTTCCTCATCTAAATAAAAACCACCCTTTGGCCCTTTAGTAGATTTAATAAAGTTTTTTCTACTCAATTTTTGTAAGATCTTAGCAGTAAAATGTTCTGGTGAATCAACTTCGTTAGAAACTTCTTTTATACTTACTTTATTCCCCTTTTTCGATTGAATCGAAATATAAATTATCGCTCTAATAGCGTATTGACAACTTTTTGAAAACATTATAAAAATTTAACTATGTAAATATAACATTTTTTTTAAAATAAAAGATATAAAGGTATTTTTATCTTTTATTATTAAAAAGTTTTTTTTAAACTCAAACAACACAAATAAATAATCTCTAATAATATTAGATTTTAATATCATATTACAAAAAACAGAAAAAACTTGCCATAAGAAGACAAGTTTTGAATAAAAGTAAATCTATAACTAATATTTAATTTTTTTTATAAACAAAAAAAAGTCCTTTACTTAATCAGTAAAGGACTTTTAAAAGAAAGGCAGCGACATACTCTCCCACATTAAAATGCAGTACCATCTGCGCAATCGGGC